>NZ_CAJHBH010000030.1:0-37256 GCF_904846585.1 Psychrobacter sp. H7-1 | reverse complement strand
AGTCCAAAAGGTAGAGCAGGTCTTGGAATAAGAGGATGGAGGTGTGCTGAGTGTGGCACATGGCATGATAGAGATATCAATGCTGCTAAGAACATCCTTGCGGTCGGGCTTGACCGTCTAGCTGTAGGAATCCCCTCAGTTTAGCGAGGGGAGGAAGTCAATCGAAGATTAAGTACGTAATCGGCGGATTTAAGTACTCAAAAAATAGCCTAAGACGAAAAGAGGGATGTTGTAGATTGAAGCGTGGTCAAAATCAGTGGGCGAAAAATAGGCTAGGGTGGGTCAAAAAAACCAAAAAAGCAGATTTTTATCGGTTAATTGGGTGCATAGAGCGCTTTAAACGTGGTCAAAAATGCTCGGTCTTGGTATGATAGTCACCTTACTCTCTTAATCTCCTAAAAAAGGTGTTGCATGATTGATCCTAAGTTATTACGCCAAGATTTAACTGAGCTAAAACAGAAGCTTGCCAAGCGTGGCTATGAGCTGGATGTGGATTTTTGGCAACAGATGGAGTCGCAGCGCAAATCGCTTCAGGTGATCACCGAAGACTTACAGGCCAAGCGTAATGCTGGGGCTAAGCAAGTGGGTGTGCTCAAGAAAAATGGGGAAGATGCCACTGAGCTACTGGCTGAGATGCAAAATATCAGCAGCGAGATGAAACAGGCTGAAGAGTCGCTAAAAGCGCTACAAGACAAGATTAATCAAGCGGCATTACAAATCCCAAATATTCCAGCCGATGACGTGCCAGAGGGCAGCTCTGAAGAGGATAACGTTGAAGTGCGTAAATGGGGCACGCCGCGTCAGTTCGACTTTAAGGTCCAAGAACACAGCGACTTAGGCGAGGCTTTGGGTCAATTAGACTTCGCTGCTGCTGCTAAGCTAACGGGTAGTCGCTTTAGCGTATTAAAGGGTCAATTGGCACAATTACACCGCGCCCTTATCCAGTTTATGCTCAACACGCATACCGTAAAATACGGTTATACCGAGTGTTATGTCCCATATATCGTCAACTCAGATAGCTTAGAGGGCACTGGCCAGCTGCCAAAATTTGAAGAAGATTTATTTAAGCTGACCAACCACACCAACAATGAGTCAATGGGATTTTATCTGATCCCAACCGCTGAAGTGCCTATGACCAACTTGGTACGTGGTGAGCGTCTAGATGCCAGTGAGCTGCCGCTAAAATTTACCGCACATACCCCTTGCTTTAGAAGTGAGGCCGGCTCGCATGGTCGTGACACCCGTGGCCTTATCCGTCAGCATCAGTTTGAAAAGGTGGAGATGGTCAATATCGCTACCGCTGCACAATCTGATGAGCTGCTTGAGCAAATGACTGGCCAAGCTGAGTATATCTTGCAGCAATTACAGCTGCCGTATCGGGTGGTTAAGTTGTGTACTGGCGATATGGGGTTTAGCGCCCTGCGTACTTATGACATCGAAGTGTGGGTACCTAGCCAAGATACTTACCGTGAAATCTCAAGCTGTTCAAACTGTGGTGACTTCCAAGCCCGCCGCATGGGTACCCGTGTAAAAGAAGGCAAAAAAACTGAACTTGTACACACCCTAAATGGCTCTGGGCTTGCTGTGGGCCGCACCTTATTGGCGATTATGGAAAACCATCAAAACGCGGATGGCATCATCACCATTCCAGAAGTACTGCGTCCTTATATGGGCGGTGCTGAGATTATTTCAGCCTAAGACAACTTTATTGGTATAATTTGAGACATCCTGCCATTCATAGGAGTGACAGGATGCTAAGTCGTTTGTTTTTTATTGCTTATTTTTAGTCGTTTTTCCTCTCACTATTAACCTTTCGTTTTAATAGACCACCAAAACCTAGGATTTTTTATGTCAACACCTATATCTGAACGCAAACTAGCTAACGCCATTCGTGTGCTTTCTTTTGATGCGGTTCAAAAAGCCAACTCAGGGCATCCGGGCGCACCGATGGGCATGGCAGATATTGCAGAAGTATTGTGGCGTAAATTTTTAAAGCACAACCCAACCGATCCAAATTGGCCAAACCGTGACCGCTTCGTGTTATCAAATGGTCATGGCTCAATGTTGATTTACTCGCTACTGCATTTAACGGGTTATGACGTTAGCATTGATGATTTAAAAAACTTCCGTCAGTTGCATTCAAAAACCCCAGGTCACCCAGAGTTTGGCTATACGCCAGGTGTTGAAACCACGACCGGTCCATTGGGTCAAGGTATTGCCAATGCTGTGGGCTTTGCTATTGCCGAAAAAACATTGGCCGCTCAGTTCAACCGTGACGGTCACAACATCATTGATCACCACACCTATGCGTTCTTAGGCGATGGCTGTCTGATGGAAGGCATTAGCCATGAAGTGGCCTCACTTGCTGGCACTTTGGGCTTGGGCAAGTTGGTATTCTTCTATGATGACAACGGTATCTCAATTGATGGTAACGTAGAAGGCTGGTTCACTGACGACACGCAAATGCGCTTTGAAAGCTATGGCTGGCAAGTGATTAAGGTCGATGGCCATGACGCGGATGCTATTACCAAAGCCACGGAACAAGCGATTGCTGAAACCAGTAAACCCAGCTTAATCATCTGTAAAACCATTATTGGTGTGGGTAGCCCCAACAAACAAGGCAAAGCTTCAAGCCATGGCGCGCCACTGGGTGATGATGAAATCGTATTGGCTCGTGGTGAGCTTGCTTGGGCACACGCTCCTTTTGAAATCGATGAAGAAGTGTATCAAGCTTGGGATGCTAAAGCCAAAGGTGAGGCTCAGCAGAAAAACTGGGAAGCGGATTTTGAAGCCTATAAAAAAGCCTATCCAGAGCTTGCTGAGGAGCTACAGCGTCGTCTAAGCGGTGACTTGCCAAGTGACTTTGAGCAAAAAGCCAAAGCATACATCCAGCAGTGCCAAGATCAGGGTGAAAACGTCGCCAGCCGTAAAGCCAGCTTCAATGCTATTAATGCTTTCCAGCCACTACTGCCAGAGATTATGGGGGGGTCAGCAGACTTAGCAGGGTCTAACTTGACTTTGTTCAAAGATGCTAAAGGTATTGAAACTGATGCTGATGGTAACTACATCTATTACGGCGTTCGTGAATTTGGTATGACCGCGATTGCTAACGGTATTGCGTTACACGGCGGCTTTATTCCTTACGTTGCTACTTTCTTAATGTTTATGGAATATGCCCGCAATGCGGTACGTATGGGCGCGTTAATGAAACAGCGTGTTATCCATGTGTATACGCATGACTCAATCGGTCTGGGTGAAGATGGTCCTACGCATCAGCCTGTGGAGCAGTTGACCAGCCTGCGCACCACACCAAATCTGCATACATGGCGTCCTTGTGATACCGCAGAGTCGGCCACGGCCTGGGCAGAAGCACTAAAAGCTAAGAACAACCCATCTGCGCTGATCTTTAGCCGCCAAAACTTGCCGCACCAAGCACGCGATAGCGAGCAAGTGGCCAATATTGCTAAAGGGGGTTACGTGCTGGCCAAAGAGCAGTCTGAGCTTCAGGCCATTATCATTGCGACAGGCTCAGAGGTGAGCTTAGCGATGGACGCATACCAGACATTAATGGCAAACGGTGTGGGTGTGCGCGTGGTGTCTATGCCTTGTGCTGAAGTATTCACTGCGCAAGACAGCGACTATCGTGAGGCAGTATTACCATCAAGCATTCGTGCTCGCGTTGCGGTAGAAGCTGCACATGTGGACTATTGGTTTAAGTTTGTGGGTCTTGATGGTAAAGTGATTGGCATGACCACTTATGGTGAGTCAGCTCCTGCAGGCGAGCTGTACAAAGAGTTCGGTATCACTACTGAAGCTGTGGTAGAGGCGGTAAACAGCTTAGTTAAATAAGCTTTTACTGACTGAATAAAAAAGAGTTGTCAGACATGTCTGGCAACTCTTTTTTTACGTTTACTCTCTTTTCTTAACATCAATAAGGTAAAACCCTTTTGTTTACAATGACTCAATCTGTTTGGCCAAAGCCTGTAGGTGCGGCACAATATAACTGATATAGCTGTCGGCCTCCCACAGTGCCCTTGGAACACTGGCATTTAAGGCGTGAGTGTATTTACCCTGAATGCTGTCGTATAGCGGCATTGCCACTGCCAAGATATCGGGTGAATACTCCCCATCGGACAAGCTGTAGCCGTGCTGGTGATAAAAATCAGCTGCCTGATCAAGCCTATTTATTGCCACAAGCTTTTGCTCAGAGTCATCAGCATAGGGCAGAGTATCTATCACTTGCTGCTGCATAGATGGCGTCATCGCAGCATAATAAGCCCGCCCTAAAGCCGTCTTCTCAAGTGGCACCGTTGACCCCACTGACAGATTCACCGCCAATCGTGCTGGACTGCGATAACACGCCACATAACGCATCTCGCCCTCATCTTCGGTCGCAATATTGACCGACACCTGATGAGTGAGTGCAAACTCTCGCAGTAACGGCATCGCCTCTTCAACGATATCTTGCCCTTGCCAGACACTGCTGCTTAATTTGAGCAGGTTTTTGCCAAGCTTATAGCTGTCATTGCTATTGCGCTTGATAAAGTTTAACTGCTGCAACGTATGCAATAGGCGGCTGACAGTAGCTTTAGGCAAAGCGGTCTTATCACACAGCCTCTGATGGGTCAGCTCTTGCTCATCTTCAAAGGCACTTAGCAACAGCAGTCCTCGTCCAAGTGCTGTAATAAAGGCCTTGTCATCCGTTATTTTGGCATGCTCTAAACTGCGGCTGAGGCTGTCAAGTAGACCAATATTTGCTGATGGTTTTAGGGTCGGCAAAGATGCCATGTCTTTATTAGATACTGTTTCTTTATAAAAGCGTGGGTCATGATCGCTGCCAGACTGATCTGAGGCAGCAGCTATATTTAAGCCATTTGGTTGCTTTTTGGGGTGTGTCATAAGGTAGTCATCGCCGCTTATATTTATTTTAAATAGCAGTTAAACCATTGATAATAAACCACATAATTTGTTGTTTAGTCGATGGCTGTCAAAACTGCTTTACTTACTTAATCAATTCTGTTTTAATTAATCCATTAAATGAAACAAAGTTTCACTATGCGGAACATATTAAGTTTAGCAGCTTTAAGTAAAGTAATCTAGCTTTTTTATTTCGCACTCTTAATAAGCCCATTTGTATAAATGACAGTTGATAAAAACAAGGAGTTCGTTATGTCAAGTAATGCCCACGCCACCCACAGACCTACTTTTGAATGGTCAGATCCTTTTTTATTACATGACCAACTCACAGAAGAAGAGCAGATGGTGCAAAGATCGGCGCATGATTTTTGTCAAAGCGAGCTTATGCCAGGAATTTTACAGGCCAACCGTCATGAGAATTTTGACCGCAATATTATGCGTCAAATGGGCGAGCTGGGTCTGCTTGGTGTTACCATTGACGGGTATGGTTGTGCCGGCTTATCGAGTGTGGCTTATGGTGTTATTGCCAAGGAAGTAGAGGCAGTCGACTCAGGCTACCGCTCTGCCATGAGTGTGCAGTCAAGCCTAGTGATGCATCCCATCTGGGCATACGGCACAGAGGCACAAAAAGAAAAGTACCTGCCCAAACTGGCAACAGGTGAGTATGTGGGCTGCTTTGGCTTAACCGAACCTGACGCTGGCTCAGATCCTGGCTCAATGAAAACTCGTGCCAAAAAAGTAAATGGTGGCTATCAACTTAAAGGCAGCAAAATGTGGATTACCAACAGTCCGATTGCCGATGTCTTCGTGGTATGGGCAAAAGATGATGAGGGTGAAATCCGCGGCTTTGTATTAGAAAAAGGCATGAAAGGCTTATCAGCACCTAAAATTGAAGGCAAATTCTCGCTGCGCGCCTCTATCACTGGTGAAATCGTGATGGATGATGTGTTTGTCCCTGAAGAAAATGCTTTTCCAGACATTCGTGGTCTAAAAGGGCCGTTTGGTTGCCTAAACAAAGCCCGTTATGGCATTGCTTGGGGCTCAATGGGCGCAGCTGAGTTTTGCTGGAAAGCGGCCCGCCAATATACTCTAGATCGCAAACAGTTTAACCGTCCTTTAGCCGCCACTCAATTGGTACAGCTAAAGCTTGCCGATATGCAAACTGAAATTGCTCTAGGCTTACAAGCTGCGCTGCGAGTAGGGCGCTTGATGGATGAGCACAATGCGGCGCCTGAGATGATTTCTCTGATTAAGCGCAACAACTGTGGTAAGGCGCTCAATATTGCTCGTGTGGCACGTGATATGCACGGCGGTAATGGTATCAGTGATGAATTCCATGTGATTCGCCATGTTATGAACTTAGAGGCCGTGAATACTTATGAAGGCACTCATGACGTACATGCCCTTATTCTAGGCCGTGCTCAGACGGGTATTCAAGCTTTTGGTTAGATAGTTTTATAGCAGTAGACATGGAAGGCAATGGCCGCCATAAGCAGGGTTTTGTTTCGGCTGTCATTAGCGGAGCACTCTCCACTTAGGGCGGCTTTTTTTATCGCCAAAACAGACATAAGGGATGATATGTTACATAATGAATCAACTGAGTCAGGACGCACAGAGAAAAACATACAGGTCTTAAGCGGTATTAAGGTTTTGGATTTATCTCGAGTGCTGGCAGGGCCGTCTAGTACCCAAATTCTTGCAGACTTAGGTGCTGAGGTTATCAAGGTAGAGCGCCCTGTGGTTGGGGATGAAACTCGGCACTGGAATCCGCCAAGCTTCACTGATGAGCAGACAGGGGAGCAGACCGCCGCCTACTTTGCCACTGTCAACCGCAATAAGAAGTCAATCACCGTGGACATCACCACAGCAGAGGGACAGCAGCTGATTAAAGCGCTGGCAAAAGACAGTGATGTGCTGGTGGAGAACTTCAAAGTGGGTGGGTTAAAAAAATACGGGCTAGATTATGAGTCATTAAAAGCGCTCAATCATCGACTGATTTATGCCTCCTTGACCGGCTTTGGGCAGACAGGGCCTGAGGCACATAAACCTGGATATGACTATATCATTCAAGGCTTATCAGGGCTGATGAGCATCACAGGCCCAAGCGATGGAGAGCCGCACAAAGTGGGCGTGGCTGTGGTGGATTTGTTCGCAGGCTTGCAGCTGACTGTGGGCATTCAAGCAGCGCTTTTGGCGCGCGCCAATACAGGTGAAGGACAGCATGTGGATGTCGCCTTGCTCGATAGTGCCATTGCGATGCTGGCCAATATCGGTATGAATCACTTGGCTTCAGGCAAGACGCCGCCTAGATTGGGAAATGCCCATCCTAATATTACCCCTTATCAAGTATATGCTACAGGTGATGACAGTCACTTTATCTTGGCGTGCGGCAATGACAGCCAATTTGCCAAAGTGTGTGATGTCATTGGGGTAGCGCTGCATGAAGACCAACGATATAGCACTAATCCTGCTCGAGTGCAAAACCGCGAAAGCTTACAGCAAGTACTCACAGCGGTATTTAAGACCAAAACCCGTGAGCAGTGGCTACAGCTGCTGCAACAAGCCGGTGTGCCTTGCGGTCCTATTCATAATGTCACTGAGGCACTGGCAATGCCGCAGGTGCAGGCTCGCGATATGATTGTCAGCTTCGAGGGTAGTCCGGTGCGCGCTTTAGGCAGTCCGATAAAGCTCTCTGGGACGCCGGTGAGCTACCATAGTGCTCCGCCGGCGCTAGGCGCAGATACTGAGGCGGTATTACATAGCATGGGACTTAGCGATGAGAAGATACAGCAGCTGCGGGCTCAGAATATCGTGTAGACAAAATATCTGCGTCCATGCCTGTCAACACATAAGTGCTGGCTATTGGCGCAATGAATTAGTGGCTGCTAATGCCAAGGCGCTGGGAGATGTCTTTGGCCAAGGCCAGTAAGGCTTGGCTGACGCCCTCGCGCTGTTTTTCATACTCCTCTTTAACGAAGCTGATGGCCATACCAGCAATCGGCTGTCCTTCCGTATCGACCACACAGGTTCCCAGACAATACATACCCTCTCGCAGCTGACCATCATCAAGTGAGATGCCGGTATCACGCACCTGTTGCAACTCTTTAAGTAGCACATCTAATTGCTGCACACTTCTTGAGGTATATGGCGCCGGCATCTGCTGCTCAAACAGCTGAGTTATGGTGCTATTGTCATAAGTGGATAACATGGCTTTGCCAGTGGCAGAAAAAGGCGCAGGCACTCGCACCCCTGAGCGAAAGGTAAAACCTAGTGGGGCGGGCGACTCATGGCAGGCTAAAAATACCACCTCCTTGCCATCAATCTTCGATAAGGTCACCGTGTGCTGCAATAGCGTGGGGTGATTGACAATGACCTCGTGAAAGACATCAATAATACTGTGCTGCTTTTCATACTTGCCAGCCCAGTACAACAGATAAGACCCCAAATGAAAACGGTTGTCACGGTCTTTAAACACCAAATGCTTGGCCAATAGACTTTGCAAGATATTGTGGGTGCTACTTTTGGGAAGTGACAATTGCGACGCGATTTCAGCTGAGGTGAGTGGGTAATTGGCTTCTGTAATCAGATCCAAAATAAGGCACATTTTATCTATGGCAGGTACGCTAACAGAGGGCTTAGAGGTATTGTCTTTCAAGTCGAATTTTCCTATTTAATACTCAAGTAATCCAAGCTTACTCGGGTCAATGAGAGGGATGACAATATGTCATTGAAAGTGTGTAACGATGAGTCGTTATTTAATTTGAAAGGGATACGGATGGCAATAACTCACCAATAAAAATAGGGCTAATTATATGTAATTTTTGGTTGCAATTTAAAGGAAACTAAACCTATAATAAACCATCCTGTATATGAAATACAAATTCAATATACTGAACCAAGAAGAGTAGGGAAATTCTCATACACTGTGTCTTGAAGGCATAGGTATTCACTTGATGAAGTAGATATTTAATTAAGTAGCCAGTTTGCCCTCACAAGCATCTAGCTTGGCTACCCAAAGCGACAAGGAAGGTCTTTATGTTAAGTTTAAAAAATCCTGCATTATTAAAATCACATTGTCTACTGGGCGAAGGCTGGGTAGATGCCCAAGATGGTAGCCAAATTGCGGTTACCAATCCCTTTAATAACCAACAAATCGGCACTGTGCCAAGTCTAACTCAAGCTCAAGTTGAGCAAGCTGTCACTGATGCTGAAGCTGCTCAAGTGGCTTGGGCTGCTCTTACCGCAGCTGAGCGGGGCAAGTTATTACATAAATGGGCCGATCTGATTGATGACAATCACGAAGACTTGGCGGTATTAATGACCGCTGAGCAGGGTAAGCCCTTAAAAGAGTCTCGTGGCGAGATTACCTATGCCAACAGCTTTATTCGCTGGTTTGCTGAAGAAGGCAAGCGTGTGTATGGCGATGTCATTCCCTCTACCAAAAGCACTCAGCGTATTACAGTTCTAAAGCAGCCGGTGGGTGTCTGCGCAGCCATCACGCCTTGGAACTTCCCCTCAGCCATGATTACCCGCAAAGCGGCACCTGCCTTAGCGGCCGGCTGTACCATGATTGTCAAGCCTGCCACTGAGACCCCGTTATCTGCACTGGCATTAGGCGAGCTTGCGCTGCAAGCGGGTATTCCAAAAGGTGTGCTACAAATTGTCACTGGCAAGTCCTCTGTTGTGGGCGGGGTATTAACGCAAGACCACCGCGTGCACAAATTGTCTTTTACCGGCTCAACAGAGGTGGGCCGTACCTTAATGGCACAATGTGCGCCCACCATCAAAAAGCTGTCTTTGGAACTGGGCGGTAACGCACCCTTTATCGTCTTTGATGATGCCGATCTTGAAAAAGCGGCCGATGGCTTAATCGCAGCCAAATACCGCAATGCCGGTCAGACCTGTGTCTGTGCCAACCGCATTTATGTACAAGACAGTATCAAAGAGCAGTTTTTGGCCATTTATCTACAAAAAGTCGCCCAGTTATCGATAGGCGATGGTCTAAAAGAGGGGGTAGATATCGGTCCTTTAATCAACCAAGGCGCCCTAGATAAGGTCACCGCTTTATTACAAGATGCGTTAGATAAAGGCGCAAGCTTACTGGCTGGGGGTGATGTGAATGACATCTCACCCTTGACCATGAATCCGACGGTAATTAGTGACATCACAGCAGATATGGACATTGCTCACGAAGAGATTTTTGGGCCAATCAGTACCATCTTTACTTTCAGTGATGAAGCAGAAGTTATCAAGCATGCCAATGACACTATTTATGGCTTGGCTGCCTATTTTTATAGCAATGACCTGGCCCGTTCATGGCGCGTCTGTGAAGGGCTAGATTATGGCATGGTGGGTCAAAACACAGGCATCTTATCGACAGAGGTTGCACCCTTTGGTGGCGTCAAGCAATCTGGATTTGGCCGTGAAGGCTCTAAATATGGCATAGATGAATATGTCGTCACTAAATACTGGGCCCAAGAGCTGGGCTAACTATCTTTGATTTAAAAAACGGTCAACTATTGATCATAACAGGGGATACCTCCCCAGCTACAAGTTGGTAACCTAAGTGGGATAATCCACTTAATATTTTCCCAAATGCACAGGCATTAAATTTGATACAAAGGATGTAGATATGAGCAAGCTAACCAATCAGTCATTACTAGAGCGCCGTACCAAAGTATTACCTAAAGGCTTAGGCGTGGCTTTCCCAGTCTTTGCCGAGACGGCCAAAAATTCAGAGGTATGGGATGTTGAAGGCAATCGTTATATCGACTTTATCGGTGGTATATCGGTACTAAACACTGGCCATAATCATCCAAAAATCACTGAGCGTGTGCGTGAGCAGTTGGATAAATTCACTCATACCGCTGCCCAAATCATGAACTATGAAAGCTATGTGAGTCTGGCTGAGAAGTTGTGTGAACTTGCCCCTATCAGCGGTGATAAAAAGGCTGTGTTTTTTACCACGGGCGCTGAAGCGGTTGAAAACACCATGAAAATTGCCCGTGCACACACCGGTCGTCACGGCGTTATCTCCTTTGTCGGTGGCTGGCATGGCCGCACTCATATGTGTATGGGGCTTACCGGTAAGGTGGTACCTTACAAAAACAACTTTGGTCCTATGCCAGCCTCCATTCACCATGCGTTATTTCCAGCACCTGAGCTTGGAGTGACAGAGGCACAAGCGCTTGAAAGCATTGAGATGATTTTCCAAGCTTCTATTCACCCAAGCGATGTGGCAGCCATGATTATAGAGCCGGTTCAAGGCGAAGGCGGCTTCCATCAAGTTACCCCCTCATTTGCTAAGGCGCTACGTAAGATCTGTGATGAGCACGGTATTGCGCTGATCTTTGATGAAGTACAGACCTGTTTTGGTCGTACTGGCACTTTATTTGCAACGGAGCAACTGGGTGTTGAGCCTGACTTAATGACCAGCGCTAAGAGCTTGGCTGGTGGGTATCCTATTTCAGCTGTGATTGGCCGTGCTGACATTATGGATGCACCACAGCCTGGTGGGTTGGGTGGTACTTATTCGGGTAACCCATTGGCTTGTGTGGCTGCTTTGGCAGTCATCGAAGTGATTGAAGAAGAGGGTCTGCTTGAGCGCAGTAAAGTGATTGGCGATACCATTGCCAGCTTCTTAGCGGCACTAGATAATCCAAAAATTGCCAATATCCGCCATAAGGGCGCTATGCTGGCCTTTGATATAGTGGATGCTCAAGGTAAGCCAGACGCTGAAGCCACCGCCAAGCTGCGTGCCAATGCCTTTGAAAAAGGTCTTCTATTGGCGTCATGTGGCCGTCATGGTAACGCCATTCGTGTGATGGTGCCTTTGACTGTCTCTGATGACGTGTTGCAAGAGGGTCTTGAGATTATTAAAGCGGCTTTGTAATGGGATAAAAGCACTTACGCTTAATTTTTTATAATAAATAATGACTTCAACGCCCGTCATGTAAAAGTGAGGGGCATTGGGGCCCTTAAATAATCAGATAATCAGGGAGTTGATATGTCTGGATTGAAAAAGTCTTTAGGGCGATTTGATATTATTGCTTTGGCCTTCGGTGCCATGGTAGGCTGGGGCTGGGTTGTGTTGGCTGGTGGCTGGGTTATTTCGGCTGGCATCTGGGGCGCAGTGTTGGCCTTTTTAATTGGTGGTCTTGCGGTTATCTTTATTGGCTTTGCTTATGCCGAGCTGGCAGCTTCCATGCCCATCACTGGCGGGGAGCATACTTATACTCATAGGGCGCTTGGGGTGCATGTCTCCTTTATTTGCTCATGGAGTATCTTATTTGGTTATCTGTCGGTAGTGGCCTTTGAAGCGGTTGCCTTGCCAACCGTTATTGAATACCTCATTCCAAATTTTAACCAAGGTTTGTTATGGAATGTGGCCGGCTGGGATGTCTATGCCTCATGGGCAGCTGTGGGTATGTTGGGCTCTATATTGGTAACATGGCTAAATATCCGCGGTATGGAAGTCAGTGCTTGGTTCCAAAAACTTGCCGTAGGCGGCATCTTATTTGTGGGTACTTTATTAATATTAGGCGCCATTTTATATAGTCCTGCGGAATCTACTGCGGTACAAGCACCAGCCTTTATTGGTGGTATAGGTGGTATTATGGCGGTTATTGTCATGGTGCCTTTTATGTTCGTCGGCTTTGACGTTATTCCTCAGGCAGCAGAAGAGATTGATTTAACTCGGCCCAAAATTGGCATATTTTTATTGGTATCTTTGGTAGTTGCCGTGGCTTGGTACGCTGGCGTGGCTTGGAGTGTGGGTAAAACATTGCCTTTAATCGAAGCGCAAAACTCAACGCTTGCCACAGCCGATGCCATGACCAATGCTTGGGGCGGAAAATGGGCTGGTGTCTTACTGGTCATGGGCGGTGTATTGGGTATTTTATCCAGTTGGAACGCCTTCTTAGTGGGTGGCAGCCGGTTACTATTTGCCATGGCAAAATCACACATGCTACCAAGCTTTTTAGCCAAGCTGCATCCCAAGTATAATACCCCGGTAAATGCTATCTTACTCATCGGTGGTCTAGCAACCTTTGCTCCTTTATTCGGCCGTAAAATGTTGGTTTGGATCGTGGATGCTGGCGGTTTTGGTATTGTGATTGCCTATACCTGCGTTGCCATCTCCTTCTTAGTATTGCGTTATCGCGAGCCTAATATGGTAAGACCTTTTAGAGTACCTGCGGGCAAATTGGTGGGTCTGATTACTATCGTATTAAGCTTGGGGCTATTATTCTTATACTTACCCGGTATGCCTTCTGCCTTGACTGGTGTTGAATGGGTCATCTTCCTAGGCTGGACGTTATTTGGTATCTTATTGTACTTATACTCGATGTCAAAAAATCCTGGCAAGAGTAAAGCCTATATGGATGCTGAAATCGTTGCTGTAAAAGAGATGAATATTCAGTGGTTAAAAGATAATAAACTCATTTAGCTTCTCGTAAAATCCAATGCTTTTAACACAATACTAAAAAGCTCTGTCAAATTGACAGAGCTTTTTTTATAAAAAATCCGAAGTCAATGGCTGATGGTCTAGCCATAAATCTCCTCTAAACGGATACAAGACACCAAGCGTCCTCTCCATTCACGCAGCTCAGGTTCTACTTGGCTACATTGGGCTGTGGCGTAAGGGCAGCGCTTGTGGAGGGCACAGCCTGAAGGTGGGTTTAGAGGGCTGGGCAGCTCACCTTGTAATTTAAGCTCTTTTTTGGCTTCACCGATACTGGGCGCCGCCGATAATAAAGCAATGGTATAAGGGTGCTGGGGATCATTATAAATGGCTTCTTTGGGGCCGTGCTCGACCACTTTACCTAAATACATCACCATCAAGTCGTCGGCGACATGGCGGACCACAGATAAGTCATGTGAGATAAACACATAGGCGGTCTGATACTCATCTTGCAAATCCATAAACAGGTTTAATACCTGCGCTTGAATAGAGACATCTAGTGCTGAGGTGGGCTCATCGGCCACCACAATCTTTGGATTGAGCATCATCGCCCGTGCCAGAGCAATACGTTGACGCTGGCCACCTGAGAACATATGCGGATAGCGGCCGGCGTGCTCAGGACGCAGCCCCACAAGACGCATCATTTGGTGGACCCGCTCTTTTTTCTCGCTAGCAGACAATTTGGTATGAATATCCAGCGGTTCGGTTAGCTGATAGCCAATGGTATGGCGAGGGTTTAAGCTGCCATAAGGGTTTTGGAACACCATCTGGATTTCGGTACGAAGCTGTTTTAGCTCGCGGCGACTATAACGGGTGGTGCCCTCACCATTGATGTATAGCTCACCTTCAGTGGGCTGCTCAATTAGGGTCAATTGTCGGGCAAGGGTTGATTTTCCGCAGCCAGATTCACCCACCACGGCCAAGGTTTTGCCGGCCTGCAGCTCAAAGGAGATACCATTTAAGGCCTTGACATAACCCTTGGGTTTCCCAATACCTTGCGAGACTGGATAGTGCTTGTGCAGGTTGTCGGCTTTCAGCACTACTTTGGCTTGGGTATTCAAGCTTGCCGTAGTAGCGGTGGAAGTTGCATCAGTCATCGTTGCATCAGTCATCATAGTGCGCTCCCCATTGATTCAGAAGAGGGGTTTGAAAAACGGGTAGAGGTACGGGCTGGAAAATCCGTCTGTATGCATCGAACCAGACCGTTGGGGGTCGGTAGGATAGGCGGCGGCACATCGCACTTGTCTTGCTTATAAGGGCAGCGCGGTGACAGCAAACAGCCTTTGGGACGGTCATATTGACTGGGTACCACACCCGGTAAGCTGTTTAAACGCTCTTGGCCTATGGCAAGCTCAGGAATGGCTTGTAAAAGCGCCTCAGTATAAGGGTGTGAGGGTTGTTCAAATATCTCAGGTACCCTGTTGGTCTCTACCATTTGACCGGCATACATAACCGCCACGTCGCGGGCATTTTGTGCCACCAGTCCTAGGTCATGAGTAATTAACACCATAGCCATCTGCTTTTCACGTTGTAGTCGGGCGAGCAGGTCCATGATTTGCGCCTGTACGGTCACATCTAGTGCGGTAGTGGGCTCATCGGCGATCAATAGCTTAGGCTCACAAGCCAGTGCCATAGCAATCATTATGCGCTGACTCATACCGCCTGATAATTGGTGCGGATATACCGATAGTCTGTTTTTGGCATCAGGAATTTCAACCAACTCTAACAGCTCTAAAATACGCTGACGGGCAGCGTCACCTTTGAGGCCTAAATGGGTTTTTAATACTTCTGCCAATTGATATTCAACCGTGAAGCTGGGGTTTAGGCAAGACATGGCATTTTGGAAAATCATGGAGATGTCTTTACCAATAATTTTGCGCCGCTCACGTCCTGATAAGCTCAGCATGTGCTGGCCATCGAAGTCCATTTTGTTGGCAGCCACAGTGGCGCTTGAAGGCAATAAGCCCATTAAAGCCATCATGGTTACTGATTTACCAGAGCCAGATTCACCGACGACGGCCAATACCTCACCTTGTCTTAACTGCAGTGATACATCATCAACGGCACGAAAAGCGCGCGCGCCTTTACCGAAGGTGACAGATAAGTTTTCAATATCCAAAAGCAGCGGTGCAGCGTGTTGGCCAGTGGCCTTATTTTGGGTGTTCACAAGGTGATCAGAGCTAAGCGTTGAGGCGGCAGGATTAGAATTTAAAGTTGTCATTAGCTCACCTGCTTTAGTTTAGGATCAAGAGCATCACGTAGCCCATCTCCGGTTAAGTTAATAGATAAAGCGGCTAAGAAAATAGCCAAACCGGGCCAAATGGCAAGCCACACATTGCTTTGAATGTATTGACGAGCGGTACCCAGCATTGCACCCCATTCTGCGTCTGGCGGCTGTACGCCAAAGCCCAAAAATCCAATTGCGCCAGCTTCTAAAATGGCTGAGGAGAATATCATGGTGGCCTGCACAATAAGCGGCGCCATACAATTAGGCAAAATCGTGATAAATAATAGCCTAAGTACACCAGCGCCCATCACCTTAGAGGCTGTGAAGTATTCTCGCTGCAATTCGACCATGGCAGTGGATCGAGTCAAACGAATAAAAGGCGGGGTACACACCAAGGCAATGGTGATGATGGTATTGGTCATGTTTGGACCTAAAATGGCCGCAATGATAATGGCCAATAATAAGCTTGGATACGACATCAAAATATCGTTAACAAGCATCACAGCCTTACCCCAAACTTTGGGCCAAAAGGCGGCGCTAAGGCCTAGGCTGATGCCAGTAATCATGGCCAAAGTTGTGGCACTTAGGCCGATAAATAATGAATAGCGAGCGCCATACATCACCCGAGACAAGGTATCACGGCCGGCATCATCGGTACCTAAAAAGAACATGGCATCGCCGCCACTCATAAACGACGGTGGGAGCTGCTCTTTTCCTGTAAATAGCTCGTAAGGGTCATGTGGTGCAATGCTGGGTGCAAGCAGTGCCACTATGACCATGAGCACTAATACCAGTAGGCCAAGCACAGCGCCTCGGTTGCGACAGAACGTTGCGACAAACAGCCGCCATGAGGAGGGGGGCGCTGCGGCAAGCTCGATATCTTCGGGAAGTACGTTAGTCTTCATTTGGATTTTCCTATTTTTCTAAGGCGATTTGATAATAAAATTTTTTGGTTATATAGGACGAATAAGCTCATAAATAATGGCTGCATAACAGATAGCCTATGAGGTATGTCTGATACGGGGATTGATTAGCCCGTATAAGATATCGACCAATAGACTGACCAAGATCAGAGCCGTCGCGACCAATAAAATGCCATTTTGAACAATAGGGTAGTCCCGCGTGAAAAACCCATCGAGAAGCCAGTTGCCGACACCTGGCCAGCTGAAGATAGTTTCGGTAATGATTGCACCGGCTAATAAGGTGGCCATTTGTAGTCCGACTACAGTAACCACAGTAATGAGTGCGTTGCGCATAACATGAATTAAAATAACCCGCTTAGGTGATAACCCTTTAGCTCGGGCAGTACGCACATAGTCTTCATCCAAGACCTCAAGCATGGCAGAGCGGGTCATCCGTGCAATCATTGCCAAAGGAATGGTAGATAGCGCAATAGAGGGTAAAATAAAGTGCTTCACTACGTTCCAAAAAGCGCCAGGTATCCCTGAAGTTAAGGAGCCGAGTAGCCAAGAGCCATATAAGGGTTTGACGTCCAAAAACTGAGCAACAGAGATGACACCAGACACCGGTAATAGACCCAAATAGTGAGCAAAGATACCGGTTAAAATAGGGCCCAGTAAGTAAATGGGCATAGAGTAGCCGGCTAGGGCGCCGGACATCAGAGTATAATCCAGCCAACTGCCACGCTTTAAGGCGGCTAATATGCCAAGGCTAACGCCGACAATGCTGGCGATAGTAATGGCACAAAGCGCCAGCTCTAACGTGGGCACGAAGTGGGCGAAGAAGTCTTGTAAAACTGGGGTTCGGGTACGAAAAGAAGCCCCAAAGTCACCTTGTAAAATATTGGTTATATAATCCCAATATTGTACAGGCAAGGGCTTATCTAGGCCTAAGCGAACAAGTGCTTGGGCGTGCATTTGCGGATCGACCATACGCTCCCCCATCATAATCTCTACCGCATCGCCAGGGACGAGTCGAATGAGGGTGAAGGTGGAGAGGGTCAGACCAATATACACAGGGATAAGAATCGAAATTCGACGAAGAATATACAGTAGCATGGGCGCGCTCGATTTTTTAAAACAAAGAGTTTGCTATAACACTAGGATGAAAGGAGATGGCTGAGTCTGAAGTATCAAATAGGGCATCTAATACTAAGTTCAGAGTTGGCTATCCTCAAAATCAAAAAAGGCTGGAACAGAGAGGTTTCTGAACCAGCCGTCTTACCTAAATTATAGAGTTAGGTTGTTTACTGGTATGGAGTAAATCGATTATTCGACATCCACACCATCAAAACGAATTGAGCCTAAAGGACTGATTTTATAATCCTTCACATTCGGTGTGGTTAACACCGTTACTACTGAGTTGGCCACTGTGGTCCAGGGTAGATCTTGCTTGAAAATCTCCTGAGCTTGTTTGTAATTAGCAATGCGCTCTTCTTGGTTGGTGTTAGAGCGGGCATCCATAATCAGCTTATCAAAGTCTTTGTTACACCAGCGGGCATAGTTATTGCCATTGACGGCATCACAAGATAATAAGACGCCCAACCAGTTATCAGGGTCACCATTGTCGCCCGTCCAGCCAGCTAGGATAATGTCGTGTTCCCCTTTGTTGGCACGCTTTAAGTACTCGCCCCATTCAAAGGTTTTTAAATTGGCTTTGACCCCAATTTTTGCCCAGTCAGCTTGAAGCATTTCGGCCATCAGCTTAGCGTTGGGGTTATAAGGACGTTGAACAGGCATATACCACAGATCAATATCAAAGCCTTTAACACCTGCTTCTGCCATTAATGCTTTGGCTTTTTCGGTGTCATAAGGGGCATCTTTTAGCTGATCGTTAAAGCCCCACTGAGTAGGTGGCATCGGATTGGCTGTTTTTACGCCAGCACCTTGATAAACAGCATCGATTAGTGCGTCTTTATTGATTGCCATATCAAGCGCCGCACGTACTTTAGGATCTTTTAGCTCAGGTCGCTCTGTGTTATAGGCAATATAACCTACGTTAAAGCCTGGCTCTTCTAGTACTTTTGCTTTACCTGAGGCTTTAGCAGACTCAACCTCAGAGGGATTGGCATAGGCGGAAACATGACACTCACCCGCTTGTACTTTTTGAGCACGTACGGCTGAATCTTTGGTGATAACGAAAACTAGGTTATCAATGTGAATGTCGTCTTTATTCCAATAATCTGGGTTTTTGGTATAGCGAATTTGTGAGTCTTTTTGGTATGAATTGAAGATAAACGGACCGGTGCCTACAGGTTTGGTATTTAAGTCAGCTGCTTTACCTGCATCCATTAAAGACTGCGCATATTCAGCAGAGTCAATATAAGCAAACGGCATGGCAAGGTTTTGTAAGAAAGGCGCGTTCACTTCTTTTAAGGTGATTTTTACCGTGTAGTCATCAATTTTTTCGATATTGGCAATGTTATCAGGAAGGCCCATGTCGACTGAATAAGGAAATTCAGCTGGGTATGCTTTATTAAATTCAAAATTAGGGTCAGTCAGACGTTTTAGGGTAAATACCACATCGTCAGCATTGAAGTCACGGGTAGGGGTGAAGAAGTCAGTCTTACCAAATTTAACCCCTTTACGTAGATGTAGGGTGTAGGTTTTTCCGTCTTCACTGATGTCCCATTTTTCTGCTAGAGCAGGTTGAATCTCTGTTTCACCACGTTTGAATTCAACCAAGCCATTGTAGATAGGATAGGCACTGGCATCAAAATCGGTGCCGGCAGTATATTGAGCAGGGTCGAAGCCTGCAGGGCTACCCTCAGAGCAGTAGATTAAAGTCTTGCCGCCTTCAGCAGCACCGGCAGATGAGGCCGCTTTATCACCACCACCGCCACAAGCGGTGATACCAATGGTTGCTGCGGCTAATAGGCTAAGCTTAAAAATAGGGTATTTCATAAAAACTTCCTGTGTCGCTAGTTGACTGAATCTCGCGGAGGATTTCTCGAGTCATTCAGCCCAAGCCCGACAGGCTGTCTTTGGGTGCCGCTCAAATCCGTTTATGCAGTCAATTAGTAAGATTGTTGTCTAAAATGGGTCATTAATATAATTACCAACCCTGGTATATTGGCCAGAACGGCCACCCTAAAAAATACGATTTTAACCTACCTGTATGCCCCACTTAACAAATGTATGTTGGGTAAATAAGGTCTCTTAAATATCGAGTATTACGAATATACTATGTAAATACTAAGTTACGCAAGGTATCAAATAGGTAAATATTTTAAACGGTGAGTTCACACTATATTTTTGAAGCGCTTGAGTGATGGGTTAAGAGCAATAAAAAGGGAGTAATAAGGCTAAATCATTGCATTAATGATAAAAAAATTTAAAAAATACTTGCAAATTAAAAACATATTAATGACAATAATTCCCAAATGATAACGATAATTAACTACCAAAACTAGTTGCAGCCGATTTAGGTAACAAATCTGTTAACTTAAGCACCATTGAGCAAGACTCAAACAGGGCTTGATAAACAATGACCTGAGCGGCTGCTTTTTCGTTACTCATTCAATGATGTGGTTTTCGTTTTATAACCCTTTAAGTGGTTGACGTGATAAGCGCATCATGCCGTTAGCCAAACTTTAAAACTTAGGACTTTAACTTATGCATGATAACCAGTATGACCGATTAATCATTAATACAAAGACAAAGACAGCCAATAATGCTGTCTTGTGTGCAGCAAAAAAACCTTCTGCAGTTGTTAGTACTCGGAAAAACAGTTTATCTAAATTATTACTTATGGCTTCTGCTGTACCTCTGTCCTCTATGGCTCTGGCAGCAGAGCAATCGAGTACTCAAGCAGACTCACAAACAGAATTGATGAGTACAGTTAGTCCTAATAAGCCTAATTCAGAGCCGCATATCACTTTAGATGCCATCACCGTTAAAGCCCCGCATCCTGCTGAATTCAAAACCGATAAGTTACAAAACCAAAAGTACACTCGGCCGTTAGTCGAGGTACCACAAACGGTAACTGTACTGGGTGATCGTTTAATTGAAGAACAAAAAGCAGGCAGTTTAATCGATGCGCTGCGTAATACTCCAGGTATTACGATGCAAATGGGCGAAAATGCCAATAGTACTGAGGGTGATGCGATTAGTATGCGCGGCTTTTCAGGCAACAGCTTGTTTTTGGTAGATGGCGTGCGTCAAGTAGGCGCGGTTAATCGCGATACATTTAATGTTGAATCTATCGAGGTGACCAAGGGGCTGGCAGGTGCTGAAATTGGCCGTGGTGCAACCGGCGGAGCCATTAATATCATAACGAAAAAGCCTAAGTCTTATGAGGATTATAAAACAGAAGTCAGCATAGATACCGAAGGTAAAACACGGGCTGTGGCTGATCTAAACCGCCCCTTAAATGATGATTTTAACGGTCGATTAAACCTGATGTTTGAAAAGGGTGATGCGGTAAAACGTGATGAAGTGGATGTTAAGCAGTATGGTATTGCACCGAGTATTACTTGGAATAATGGCGGAGCAACCCGAGTCACTGCTAGCGCTGAGATGTTAAGATCTCGTAATACGCCAGAGACAGGTATTCCATCCATAGGAATGGACGGTTACTTTTATGGTCGTACTGATTATACGGTGGATGACTTTGATTTTTCTGAATTTGATTATTCACGGGTAAATGCCTCAAAGCCTGAAGAGGTCGTGGCTGAGCTGAATGCGGCTAATGCTGCAAGAAATGCAGCACCCAAAGTCAATGACAAAAACTACTACGGAATGAGCAGTGACTTTGAAGATATCGACAGTGATGTCTATAGCGTGTTTGTTGAGCATGACTTTGATGATGACATTCATCTTACCAACACCACGCGATACTCTAAGACGACCATGGATCGTCGATCGTCAGCACCTTATATTCCCTTTAATACGCCGATTAATATCCGTCGCGGCACTAATAAACTTGAAGTCTATGACAAGCTGGTTGATTTAAATGTTGATAAAAATGATCCCAGCACTTGGCGAATTAGTGCGATTAGACAAGGGGTAGATAGAGAAAACACCACTTTAGCGAACATGACTAATATTAATATTTTAGACTTTAAAACAGGAGCATTAAGTCATGATATCAGTACTGGGGTGGAGTTTATTAAA
Organism: Psychrobacter sp. H7-1; assembly: GCF_904846585.1. NCBI lineage: Bacteria > Pseudomonadati > Pseudomonadota > Gammaproteobacteria > Moraxellales > Moraxellaceae > Psychrobacter > Psychrobacter sp. H7-1. Next base: position 15,577 of record NZ_CAJHBH010000030.1, on the reverse strand, counting down.
GAAGAACAAAAAAATAATGGATTAACGTACTCTTCATTGGCTAATAACTTCCCAAGTCTATATCAACCAAATCCAAGTGAGCCACAGGAGCCGACTGTTTCAAATGGTGTTAAAACCAATGGTGAAACCAAAACAGTAGCGGCTTATTTATTTGATACTATCGCTTTAAATGAGCAGTGGGATGTGATGCTTGGTGGTCGTGTGGATAAATACAAAACAGACTTTGTTACCCGTAGACCCGATGGCAATTCTAGTAAGCTAAAAGATGACGGTACTTTATACAGTTATAAAAGTGCGCTGGTATTTAAACCCACCAAGCAGTCTAGTATTTATGCCAGCTATGGTCGAACCGAAACCCCACCGGGCAGTGAAAACTTCACCTTTGGTACCACTGGTCGCGATGCGGCTAACCCCAATGCCAACCCAATTTTTGACCCTCAAAAAACCAAAAGCTGGGAGATTGGCTCAAAATGGAATGTGCTTAATGAGCGATGATTGCTTGGTTTAGCCTATTACCATACCACTCATGAAGATGAGCTGGCAGAGCTTGATGAAAACCGAAACTATGTACAGTTTGGTGAACGCCAGATTAAAGGTCTTGAGTTTTCAGCGCAGGGTGAGATTACGCCAGATTGGCGGGTAAACTTAGGTATCCAGACTATGGATACAGATATCAAAAAAGGCAGTGTTAGCGGACCAGGAGCAGTGGGTGCGTCTAGCAGATGGTCACCTGAGCTAACGGGTACCTTGTGGACCAGCTATGATTATAATGACAAAATCACCTTAGGCGGCGGTTTGCGTTATGTGGATGAGCAAAAACGTGAAGCAGATCCTAATGTCGATTTAAGTCAGGTTTCAATGCCGGTTATTCCAGATTACTGGGCCGTTGACTTGTTTGCTTCGTATCGCTTTAATGACGCCTTCTCTGCTGACTTAAACATCAACAATGTGTTTGATAAAGACTATTTAGAGTCAGTCAACATCATGGGCTTGAGAGCGAATAAAGGTGAGCCATTAAATGCGATGTTAACGCTGAAGTATCAGTTTTAAGACGCTAAAACCTTTAAGCGAGCTTGTGTAAATCGCAAGCTTAAACCTATAAAGAGCAAGCCACTTTTGATGACCAGCTATTATCAATGATTGCAAATAGCACAAGTGATATGCTGAGATTTAAAAGTGGCTTTTTCGTCTTGAGTAAGTGATATATTCAATAAGTGATTGACACCGCTGTGAATGGGGAGACCACCATGCTACATATTATTGAAAATCTATTAGATACGGCCCAGCTGTCTCAACTCACAAGCATATTGACGCATCAACATGCGCAGTGGCAAGATGGGAAGCTAACCGCTGGTATCAGTGCACAGCAACAAAAAAACAACTGGCAGTTAAGTCGTCAAGATCCAAGCTATCAAGCCATGGCGAACTTATGTCTTGAGGCGTTGCAGCAGCATCCTGTCTTTATGTCTGCAGCTCTTCCAAAAGTGATTATGCCACCTTTATTTAGTGCCTATCAGCTGGGGCAAGGCTACGGGATGCATGTTGATAACGCACTACAAACACACCCAGATAGTAAGCAGCTAATGCGTACGGATTTATCATTAACTTTGTTTTTGAATAATCCTGCCGATTATGAAGGTGGTGAGCTGGTTATCAGTGATGAATATGGTGAGCACAGCATTAAACTAAATGCTGGAGATGCGGTGTTATACCCATCGACCAGCTTACACCGGGTTAATACTGTGACTTCAGGTCAGCGCTTGGCCATGGTGACTTGGGTACAAAGCTTGGTGCGCAGCGATGAGCAGCGCCAGATATTACATGATTTAGATGTGAGTCATATTTTGTTAAGGCAGAAGCTGTTGGCCACCAGCGACCAAGCACAAAGCACTCAGGCTCAACGTACTCAGGCTCAACGTGGTCAGCTTAGTGAGCAACATAGTACAGATCAGCAGTTAACCCATCAAGCCATTGAAAAGCTCAATCAAAGTTATCACAATCTGCTAAGGTTATGGGCAGAAAGCTAATCTAACAGCGGCTATAAATTCAACAAAGGCAGTATCTGTCATGAGCGCTTATTTTCAGTCTAGTACGCATCAGCAGCCACATAATCATACATATCAGCAGCAGCAGCGCTGGCAGCCATTATGGTCGCAGATTCCAAATGAACTGGTGACTTTGGCAGACTATGAGCACGCTGCACGTCAGCATTTACCGGCACAGATGCAGGCGTTACTGTTTGAGAACAACCTTACTAGTGATAGCAATAAAGACGCTTTAGATCGTTATCATTGGTTGCCTAGAGTATTAAACTCAAAACCGATTGATACCAGTTGCCATTTATATAATCCGCATAGCGCTGTGCCACTCGATATGCATCTTACTCATCCGCTGTGGCTGTCACCGGTTGCACATCAAGGCTTATATCATCCTCAAGCTGAGCTTGAGACAATGCAAGCGGCGCAAGTAATGAACACACCTATCGTATTAAGCAGCTTTGGCAATACGCCTTTTAATCAATTATTGCCACAAGCTAATGTCGGTGTGGTGCAGTGGTATTGGCAGGCATTGCCATCCGCACAACAGATAACTGTTCAATCAAATGGCGCACTCACCCAAGCACGGCGTGAATACAACTTACAACTGATTGATGAGCTCATCGAGGGCGGTCTGCAGCTGTTGGTGCTGACCGTCGATGCACCGCATACAGGGGTGCGTGCAGTCAGTCGGCGTTTGGGCGCACAACTGTCTGATTATTGCCAAGCGGTCAATATGCCCAGTTTTTCGCATCATCATTCATCGCTGAATGTCTCGGAAAATAGCTTAACCCATTTATTAGCGCAAGCACCGACGTGGGAGGATATTATGTGGCTGGTTGCTCGCTGCCGAGTACCCGTGATGCTTAAAGGTATCTTGCATCCCAAAGACGCGCAGCTGGCCAAAGACAGTGGTTGTGCCGGTATTATTGCCTCCAATCATGGTAGGCGGGTACTGGCTGATATTATGCCGGTTGCCAGCTGTTTGCCTAAGCTTCGAGAATACGTAGGTGATGATATGATTATCATCGCTGATGGCGGGGTCAGCTCAGGTAGTGATATGGCCAAACTGATAACTCTTGGCGCTGATGCAGTGGGCATAGGACGCGGCTATATTTATGGACTAGCGTTGGCAGGTGCGCTTGGTGTGGCACATGTCAATAAGCTGCTTTTGGAAGAGCTAGAGGTGACGATGGCCATCTTGGGGGTGGGTAGCTTAAGTGAATTAAGACCTGACTTGTTATCTTGCATCAATTAGCGTATGCATGAGAGCCGTTAATTGACTGTATCTGTATTTACGGTTATTAAGTGATTAATTCAGACAAATAAAACGAGTTATCAAAGCTGTTTATTAAATCTGTTTATTTAAGCTATCGGGCATAAAAAAGCCCAGTTATGAAATCAGCCCCATAAGCTGTGTTCAACTTATGGGGCTGAGTGCATGATTCACAGTGCGCTTTGTGATTGGGTGTGTTGATAATGTATTTACTTATTCACAGGACTATTAGGCTGATAGTTGGTATGTGAAGGTTTGGCAAAGGTTAGCTTAACCACCTGCAATGCCACACAGACAGCACCAGTAATAAAGATGACGTCACCAAAGGTGCGGATCCATCTTAGCGTCACTAGGAAATCTTGTTGTAAGAAGCCTTCGCTACGCGCATACCATAGACCTTCGGTGATTGAAGCATGTGCCTGGAAAATACCAATGGGCAGTAGGCTTGTGGCAATCATCAATACCAACCCCAAGTTTAGCAGCCAAAACCCTGTTTTCATCAGCGTATCACTAAAGACATAATCTGGGCGAATATAGCGCATGACTAGTAATACAAAACCGAGTGCTAAGAAGCCATATACCCCAAATAATGCTGCATGTGAGTGAACTGCTGTGGTGTTCAAGCCTTGCAAATAAAATAAAGACACCGGCGGGTTAATCATAAATCCAAAGACACCTGCGCCAAGCATGTTCCAAAAGGCCACTGCCACAAAGCACATAATCGGCCATTTTAGCTTATGCATCCAAGGCGACTTATGCTGCATAGACCAGTGTTCATAGCCTTCATAACCCAGCACGATTAAAGGAACCACTTCTAGGGCACTAAATGAGGCGCCAATGGCCATAATTGGGGTTGTGGTACCTGAAAAATATAAATGATGGAAGGTTCCAGGTACACCGCCTAGTAAGAATAATGCTGCAGAAGCGATAGAGGATGCTGTAGCAATTTTTTTGTTCACTAAGCCTAAATTGTAAAAAATAAAGGCCAATGATACTGTGGCGAATACCTCAAAGAAGCCTTCAACCCATAAGTGAACTACCCACCAGCGCCAGTATTCCATGATGGTCAAGTGAGTGTGCTCGCCGTAAGATAAGCCTGAGCCGTAGAATAGACCCACACACACCACGGAGGCGAAGAAGATGGCCAAAAGGTTGTTATCGCCCTTGTTCTTAAAGGCAGGCAAGATGCCGCGAGACATAAGCACCAACCAGATTAAGATGCCCACCCATTTTAGAATCTGCCAAAAACGACCCAAATCAATAAACTCATAGCCTTGATGGCCAAACCAGAAGTTATATTTGGCGGGCATGATTTCAGCGATGGAGAAGTATTGACTGATAAAAGAGCCCACACAAACAATGATTAATGCCACCCACAGTACATCAACGCCTAGCTTTTGGAACTTAGGATCTTTACCGCCATTAATGATTGGGGTTAAGAATAAACCGGCCATTAAGAAGGCTGTGGCTATCCAAAATAGGGCGGATTGAATGTGCCAAGTACGCACTAAAGAGTAGGGGAAGTAGTCAGCTACAGGGATGCCATAGAAGTTTTGACCCTCGACCGTATAATGAGCGACGAAGCCACCGATAAATACTTGGAAAATAAACAAAGCCACTACCAAGAAGCCATATTTTGCCAAGGCTTTTTGAGAAGGGGTGAGTTGAATTTTGGTAAGAGGGTCTGATTCTGGAGTAACCAGCTTAGGCTCAATATGGTCCTCTTTACGTAAGAAGGCCCAGCCCCAAATCAGTAAACCCACACCAGCAATCAAGAACACCACACTGGCAACTGACCACATTAGGTTCTCTGTGGTGGGTTTGTTGCCAATAATAGGCTCATGTGGCCAGTTATTGGTATAAGTGGCGGTAGTGCCAGGGCGCTCAGCGGAGGCGACCCAAGCGGTCCAAAAGAAGAAATTGGTTAACTTTTCTCGCGCTTCAACACTGGTGATGGTGTTATTTTTCATAGCAAAGTTTTCACGTGTTTTTTGAAACTCTGGATCATCACCATAGACGCTCATATAATACGGTGCAATATGATTGATGGCCTCAATACGGGTCTTAGAAAGCACCACTGTATTGTGCTCATCTACCGCACTGCTGCGATATTCTTTTTTGACCTGAGCATCTAATACGGCTTTTTGATCTTCTGTGGCCGCATCATAGTCTACTGCGTATAGCTCATTAGACTTAATATTGCGCCAAGCTACCAACTCTCTATGCAGCCAGTCTGCGGTCCAGTCTGGTGCCTGATAAGCCCCATGGCCTAATACTGAGCCCAACTGCTGGCCACCCGTACGCTGCCAAGCAGATTGACCGGCCATGATATCGTCTTTGGTTACTATCGTCTGACCTTGATTGTCCACAAATCTTTCTGGAATGGGGGGTGCAGTGCGATAAATCTCTACACCGCCCCAGCCTAAGAATGAAAAAGTGACAATAAGAATGGCGATTAAACCCCACCAATACTTTTTATATTCGCCCATCTCTTACTCCTGGATATACCTAGATAAATATAAGATTCATTTAAAATGAATGTTTATGGGTAGAGCAACGGATATGTGTTGACCCCATAAAAACATGCGGATAACGGTGACTAATTAAATAACAAAATCTAAATGGATACCTTTACGTAACAATTTTTCAAATTATAACATTCATTTTAAATGAATGTTATAAGAAAATTCTATTTTCACCCAAAATTTTTAGATTTCAGTCTCCTCTTTATCTGATAAATGCCACTGTCATGACCAGAGTGGCATTAATAATGTTAGGCGTTAACCAATATTACCTGAGTGTGTTTGAGGGGTTAAAACCTAGTAAAAAATTATTAAGCCAATTTTTCTATTGAATTAAAAGTCGTAATTGAGTAGTATCTGCAACCGCAATACATAAATGATAATAGTTATTATTAGTATTATTAATACTGATAACTTAACAATGCTCACTGTTAGCTCTTTTTATTCTTAACCTATTTTGTCTATAGCGAGTTCTTATGCGTACCTCATCTTCTAATCGTTTATCTCCGTTATGTTTAGCAGTTGCTTCAGCGCTTGTTGCTCAAGTAGCTAGCGCTCAGACTGACACGCCACGTATGACGGCTCAAACTATCACAGTAACAGCCAACAGCTCAGCCCGTGATAGAGCTCAGAATGATTCGTTATATACTGAAGAGTACACACCTGCTCAGCAAGCTTCCCATTTAAGTGACTTTTTAGAAGTTGTGCCTGGTGTGAGCGTCGGTGGTACCTCATCTGTTAACCAACGTATTCGTGTGCGTGGCTTGGATGATACCAATCTAAAAGTATCCATTGATGGGGCGCGTCAAGAAGGTGCTTTGTTTTAACACATGGGTGATGTGACCATTGACCCAGACCTGTTAAAGCAAACCGAAGTGGCTGTGGGTAATAACTCAGTAACCTTAGGTAATGATGCCTTAGGCGGTGCAGTAGCCTTTAAAACAGTAGATGCTGCTGACTTACTAAAACCAGGCCAAAAAATCGGTGCCAAGCTGCATGCAGGTTATGCCAGCAATAACGATGAGGTATTAACTTCAGCGACTGTCTTTGCTGCTCCAGCTGAAAATGTGGATTTATTGGCTTACTATGGTAAGCGAGACGTGGAATCTGGTGAAGATGGCGACGGCCGTGAGCTATTTGAGGACAGTAAAGGCGAAAATATTTTATTAAAAGCGGGCGCTACTATCGCTGATGATCATCGTATTGGTGCAAGCTTTAGTCGTACTGAGAAGAAAGGTATTTTTCCATTTCGCCCAGATTTTCCTTCAAGACCTGAAGATCCTATTCCACAGCAAGTTAAGCGTGACACTTACAATGTAGATTATGGCTTTAATCCTGCCAACCCACTTATTGACGTTTCTGCCAATGCTTATCAAACCAAGACCCAGATTTTACGTGATTCAGATGGCAAAGCCGGTTATGAGTTCGATGCGGAAGTAAAAACGACAGGCGCTAAAGTTGAAAATATTAGTATGATTGAGAGCCGTGTTGGCAATCATAAGCTAATCGCTGGTGTGGAGCATTACAAAAAAGAATCAGCAATGAGCCGTGACTTTGCTAAGGCAAGCAATGATGAGGCCAAAAATACTTCCGTATATTTAGAAGATCAATGGCACTTGGACAAACTTACCTTAACGCCTGGTGTTCGTTATGATCGTTATGAGTCACCCAAATTTGTATCAGATGGCAAAACCTATAATAATGTAGTAGGTGCTCTAGCAGCCAGCTATGAAATCGCTCCAAACACACAAGTATTTGCAAGCTATACTCAACTGTTTAATGGCCCAGACTTAAGCCAGACTATCTTTAACTCAGATGGCGCAAATACCTTTGTAAATAGAGGTCTTAAGCCAGAAGAAGGGGATAACTCAGAGGTGGGTATCAGCACCGTATTACGCGGTCTAACTTTAGACAATGATGCGCTGCAATTAAGTGCCAAGTACTTTAAGACCAATATCGAAAACTATCTACAGTTCGTACGTACAGGTGGTGGGCGTGAGGGTCTAGACTGTAACACAGGTAGACCAGGCGGCAATTGTCAGGGTTCTGTGAACTCTGATGAAGACTATGAAATCAAAGGGGTAGAGTTAGCAGCTAACTACACCACTAATAATTTTGGTATGGAGTTAAGCTACTCTCGCGCTCGTAGTGAAGGTAATAAAACAGGTAATAGCATTCCTTCTGTCAGTGGCGGCACTGCAGACTCAGGTGACCGTTACATGGTTAACTTAAATTATGATCCTACTAACGAGCTGGGTCTAGGCTGGCGCAGCACCTATGTGGCTTCAATTACGGATAATAACGGCATTACTAAGCCAAGCTACGATGTCCATGATGTCTATATGAGTTATGCACCTCGTCAGTTTAAAGATATAAAAGCCACGCTTGGTGTGTATAATATCTTTGATGAGACCTATGCCAATCACTCTTCACGCTTAAGTGACAGCGATGCAGCAACTGACTTTGAGCCAGGTCGTAACATCAAGGCCTCTTTAACCTACCAGTTCTAACCAATAGACTAGTACTTTTAGATTAGTACCAATAGATTAGTACCTTAGCTAACAATAAAAATCCCGCCATCTTAGATGGCGGGATTTTTATTGTTTAGCGCTGGCTGTTTTTAATCACTGATTATAGCTTGGCATCATCTTTTAAGAAGACTTGACCGGTGAAGGTTTTGTATAGCGCACATACCATAATCACCATGCCCAGTAAGCCTAAGGCTGGATATAGCACGTTAATTAAAGTGCTAAAAGGGAATAGGGAAGCCAGTAGCGACAGAGCCACTAAACTTACGGTCAAGGTGCGAAACTGAGTGGGGTTTTTATGAGAGTCATAAAAACGGATTACGCAGCCGTATAAGTTGGTAACCGCTGTGGTAAAGATAGCAATGACCAAAACCACACTAAACAAGATACCAATTAGAGGGCTGATATTGGTGGCAATTTGTAAAAAAGGAATCTGATATTCAATCACATTGCTCAAGTCTGACAGCAAGGCGACGGTGATGAATAACAAACATAGCCCTAGTGAAAACCCGCCTAATATACCAGCGCTGCGTAGGGTTTTTAGATTGGATTCTTTACCGCCCATCGCCGTTAAAGTAGATGTGGCCAAGCTGACGTTATAGGACACATAGACGATGGCCGAGGTCCACCAGACTGGGGTTGCCAAAGTAGGGGTCAGGCTTTTTAGGCTCTCATCAACCGTACCTAGCTGGTCATAGTGAGTGCTTAGGGTCATGATTGAGATGGCTATCACGCTAAAGATAATAATGGGCGAGACGATACCGAGTGCGCGCACCGAAGAGGAGAAGCCGAATATTACGGTGGCTAAAGTCATGGCTGCGATAATCAGCTTACCGGTCGTCACAGACAATCCCCAGTACTCATGAATGGCCGCCCCGCCGCCTGAGAACATAATGCTGACGCAGCCGAACATAAAAAACAGCAGGACATAGTCCCCTAAAAAGCCAAGCTTATTACCACATAAGTAGTTCAATACATCGCGATGACTGCAGGTCTGCAATCGGTTACCCAACTCCATAAATACTGAGCCGTACCAAATAAATAACAACGTGGTAATAATGGCACCAATGATACCCACTAAGCCATAACCGGCAAAAAACTGCATCACTTCTTGACCACTGGCATAGCCTGCGCCAATGACTGCCCCGACGTAAACCCCTGCGTAGCTAATGGCCCTGATTACTGAACTACTCATAATATTGATATCCCTATTTGAGCGCCTGCCGCCTTTAAGCAGCTGGCGCATAACCTTTATTAAGTAGGTTGCTGATGAAAAGACAGTTACCTTGATAGGCAACAAATTTTGAGAGGTATCTTAACAATAAGTTATAAGAATACAAGGGGGCAGGCGTGAACGAATTTGTATAAACAAACTTTTTTATGAGTCAAACAATCACTTTTTAATCAATAGTTTATTAAGAAAAAATGAATGTGATATTTTTATATATCGTTTTAAAGCAGCGATGTGGTTGATAAGACTTAGGAATGATAAAAGTAGGGTTTAGTTTTTGTTAAATAGAGGGTTTAATATTATAAGATATTGATTTTAGATTAATTTGATAGAAATTTAATTAAAAAATAAAGCAAAAAACACAAAAAGAGTTCAAGGCGATAATCCTCAAACTCTTTTTAAATGTTTCAAACGCGGTTTAAGCTGGCAAGGCGGTTTGTAATTTTAGCCATAAAAAACGGCGCTTAAGCAGACTTACTTACCCATTTTTGCATCAGATCAATTTCGGCTTGCTGGGCGCTGATAATGTCTTCAGCCAATTTGCGCATGGCCTCATCTTTACCGTATTTTAGCTGAGTTTCAGCCATCGCTATCGCACCTTTGTGATGTGCAAGCATACCTTTGGCAAATGCCATGTCGGCATCTGCCTCAAGTAAGCCTTGCATCATCTCATCATGCACGGCATCCATACCACTGCTATAGGCTTGCTGCATCTCTTTATTATAGTCTTGTTCTGTGCTGTCAGGATGGGCGTTAAGCCACGCTTTTATTTGATCAATTTCGGCTTGTTGGGCGCTCATAACGTCTTGAGCTAATTTACGCATGGTGTCGTCTTTGCCATATTTTAACTGAATCTCTGCCATATCTAGGGCGCCTTCATGATGAGCAAGCATGCCTTTGGCAAAAGTGACATCAGCATCATGGCTTTGTAATGCTTCCATCATATCTTCATGCATGTCATCCATCTCGTCCATGTACTCTTTACCAAACTCAGTAGTGGCGGCAGTACTCATATCATGGCCTTCATGGCTATCTTGCATCTGTAGCTCATGCTCATCACTGTCATTATCAGCGTCTGTATGCCCCATTTTTTCATGGTCAGTCATTTCCGTACTTTGAGCGTCATTAGAGTCGGTGTTTTCCTGATTTTTCGGCTGACAAGCTGCCAAGGCCAAAACAGAGGTACACAGGGCAGCTAAAGTCAGTTGCTTGGTTTTTAGTGTTTTTTTATTGAATGGGTGTGTTTTGATCGTCATCATCTTTCCTCTTATGATTTCAGTGTACGTATGTACCGATATAGTATATCAAGCTTAAGATTTTACACTGTTGTGATTCATTTGCATGATGTAAGTATGTACACACGCATAAATGTTGTTGTGAGTTTAAAAGTGCTTGGTAAGTGGCACAGTCTTGTTGTTAATTTGAGCGGATTTGGGTAAGGTGGTCAACTGTTAAGCCAACGCAATAAAAGACACTAAGGTGAACTATGTATCAACAGATTATCGAATTTTGTTTTCATGAGGCGGGACTGCAGAAGTTTTTTGAAAAAAGTGACGCTTTTGATGCCGTGTTAGCCGAGCGTTTTAGCGGTACGTTAATTCAGGCAGCAGCTGGCGAGTTATTTGCATGGCGGGCGCATCCTGAGGGACGTCTGGCTGAGATTATCGTACTTGATCAATTCTCCCGCAACATCTACCGCGACACGCCGCAAGCCTTTGCTCAAGACCCCATGGCTTTGGCATTGGCTCAAGAAGCTGTGGCGGCTGGCGTGTTGCAACAGCTACACAGTGTAGAGGCGCGTCACTTATTATTAATGCCTTATATGCACAGTGAGTCGAAGCTTATCCATACGCACGCAGATAGATTGTTTAAGCAGCACACAGACGAGGGTGTCTACGGTTTTGAGGTGCGGCACAAAGTCATTATTGATAGATTTGGCCGGTATCCGCATCGCAATAAGATCTTGGGGCGCCCCTCGACCCAAGAGGAGCTTGAGTTTTTGACACAACCAGGCTCCTCATTCTAGGGGAGAGGTGCTTTAAGGAGGCGCTTATTTGGCAGGTATCAGCTCACCGGTAATCACAATAGGAATAGTGGTGCCAAAGATGCCTGGAAAGGCAGTCACCCCATAGTCATGGCGGTTAATGGTGGCAGTGGCCTTAAATTTTAAGGCGCTAGGTTGGCTCTTAGAAAGCGTATAAATATCTGTTAAGTTCACTTTAACGGTCATCGGCTTGGTCTGGCCTAGCGCATTGAAGCTGCCATTGACGTAACCCTCTCGAGGATTGTTAAGCTTTACACTTGAAGAGGTGAACTTTAAGGTGGGGTATTGCTTGGTATTGAGCAGCTCTTTTATGCGGATAAAATAATCTCTTGGCTTTAAGTCAGTATCCACACTATCAGTATACACTGTAAAGCGTATGACGGTATTTTGTGGACGGCTCTCATCATAATTAATCACGCCCTCTATCTTATGAAAAGTGCCTTCAATGATAGACTTTTTTAAATAAGGTACTGAGAAACCCACTTTGGTCTTTTGCGGGTTAATTTGCCACTTTTGTGGCGTCGCAGCGGTAGCCAGCAGCGGCAAACTTAAAAGCGCACAAGCAGTAACAACGCTCAGAACAGGGGTGGGGGTGATAGGCATAATAAAATCCATTCGGTCAGAAAAATCTTAGCTGTTAGCACAGATAACTTGTTGAGCTAAGCAGTCAAAATCAGACATTATACCACGCGGCTTTATTGAGAATAACTTCAAAATTGCAAATCTTGTTCGGCCTTAATATGCTATGTTATAATATAACAATACTATGTGTTCATATGGTGTTATCAGTCTAATATTTTACAAAACTGAATGCAAATAGTAATAATTCTTATTTACATTGAAGCGGCTTTGTTATACCATTCGTTTTTGAAATAGCATAGCAACCTACGCAGCATAAGTTTCTGCTTTATAACAATAAAAATAAGCAAACTTATCAAGGTGGCGGTGGTATGTAACATTTTATATAGGATATGACACCCTATAAACAAAGTACAAAACACAATGAAACGTAGCAGCGATAAAGTTTGTCCATTTTCATTGTCCCATTAGGCACTTGGCATCCACTAATAAATTTCACTTTACTTCTATGAATAATAAAACCAGCTCTAGCCCAGTTAAAGTTAATACTGCCACGATTATTGCTGTGTTGGCGCTGCATATGGGGGTGGCTGCAGCATTAGTGGCATTAGATATGCCAAAACCCATGCCAAAAAAGCCAGAGATTGAAAAGCCGATTGAAATTGAGCTATTAACCTTAACTGAGCAGCCAGAGCCAGAGGTAGTGGAGGTTGCACCGCAGCCAGTCGTCACCCCGCCACCGCAGCAGCCTGTCTCAAAACCTGAGCCACCAAAGCCTGCCCCAGTAAAAAAAGTTGAGCCCAAACCTGAGCCAGCCAAAGTTACCAAGCCCGAACCAAAGCCTGAGCCAAAACCTGTCGAAAAGATTAAAACGCAGCCTGAGCCAAAACCTGAGCCAAAACCTGAGCCAAAAATAGAAAAGACCCCCATCGTTAAGCCTGATCCTAAGCCAGTCATTGATAACACTGAGCAGCAACGTCTTATTGACAAGGCTGCCGCTGAAAGAGCTGCTGCTGAAAGGGCTGCTGCTGAAAAGGCTGCTGCTGAAAGGGCTGCTGCTGAAAGAGCTGCCGCTGAAAAGGCCGCCGCTGAAAGGGCTGCTGCTGAAAGGGCTGCTGCTGAAAAGGCTGCTGCTGAAAAGGCGGCTGCCGCTGCCAGTAATACTCCGCAGAACTTCTCTGCCAATCAGGCCAGCTGGAGAAGCAAACCAAACTTTTCTATTCCGCCTGCGGTAGTTAGAAGGCTAAATCCAGGAGACAGACTGCGGGTTATGGTCAGATTAACAGTAGATAAGAGCGGCACGGTAACAAGCGCCACCTTAGCCAAGTCTTCAGGCAACACCGCGCTAGATAATTACACCGTCAATACCGCAAAAAAAGGTAAATTTAATCCTTTCACTAAAGGCGGTCAGCCGGTGGTCGGGGTGGTGACACTGCCCATAGATTATCAGGTTAACTAGTCCGGATTTGTGTCCTTAGGGGCACATTCTTAGGGGTACACATTATGGCTATGGCTGTTAGAGCCAATAGTTGACATGAGATTTACCCACTAAAGGCTTTAGAAAGATTGCTATCTTAGTAGGCGGTTTTAGATTAGATAATTTTAGATTTAGTTCTAGATTCAATGAATTGATTGAAAGTTAATTTTTTCCCATTTTGTAAGGACTCCCCATGGATTTTGCAGCATATTGGCAATATACCGACATTGTTACTAAGTTTTTGTTCTTTAGCTTGCTAGGCTTATCAATAGCCTCGTGGATTGTAGGCATTTTGCGCCTTTACCAAAGTAGTCAGCTGAAAAGCACAGTGGCCGCAGATTTGACGCAAGCGGTCAGTGCAGAGTCAAAAAACTTGTCAGCACTTGGTAGCTCAGAGCGCAAAACTGTGGTTGAGCAGGTGTTGATGAAAGAGATTGGCCGCTATCGTTATTCGGGGGAAAAGGGTCTGGCTATACTGGGTACCACAGCCGCCATTGCTCCTTTTATTGGGTTGTTCGGGACGGTTTGGGGTATCTTCCATGCTTTACATAGCATTGGTGAGTCAGGTCAAGCCGGTCTTAGTCAAGTGGCAGGTCCTGTAGGTGAGGCACTTATCATGACAGGTCTGGGTCTGGCTGTGGCCATTCCTGCAGTTATTTTTTATAACATCGCCATTCGTATTAATCGCCGCACCTTATTTATTGCCAATGACACCGCTTATGGTCTACTCGGTGACACAGCTAAGCCTATGAATAGCGGCGCCGCTGCTCAGGTAGCGCTAAAGACACAGGCTCAAAGCAGTAAAGATGGCGATTATGCCTCGTTAAATACATCCACTGCCAACACTCACTAGACACGAGCAGTAATCGGTAGGCCAACCAGATAGGAGCGTTATATGGCTTTTCAGTTAGGTGATGACGATATGCAATCTATGAATGAGATTAACCTCATTCCTTTGATTGATATCATGTTGGTATTAATGATTATTTTCTTAGTAACGGCCACCGTGCTAAACCCTACGGTGCCTTTAGACTTGCCAAAGACCAGTGCTAGTGTGCAGCAAACTCCACCAAAAGTGGTGCAAATTAGCATCGATAAAGATGCGGGTGTGTACTGGGACGATCAGCCCATAACTTTGACACAGCTAGAGAACCGCTTGGCAAGCGAATCACAACAACAGCCGCAGCCCTCTATCCGCTTAAGCGCCGATAAAGATGCGCGTTATGAGACTGTAGCACAAGTATTGGCTCTGGCAAGTCAAGCTCAAATGGATAAGATCGCTTTTGTCAGTCAATAGTCTCAAGATATAAGAGGTTTAAATAGCGGGTTATCGCTATACAGTAGTGACCCGCAGTAAATAGCAACTTTTGTGTTATCTGACCCTAGTAGGCTTCGGCTTAGTAGGGTTATTTTATGCCTGATTTTTGGCAGTAGGTACTAAAAAACTAACCTTTAAGCGTGTTCAGACAATGACTTTATAGCGCCCAAGGACCGGTCTTGGGCATTCATACACCACGGAATTAGATTATTTATGGCAATAAAAATACGTCAAGCTTGTCTTTGGGTTCATCGTTATAGTGGGCTTGTGATGGCCGCTTTCTTATTTATGGCAGGCATTACCGGCGCGTTGCTGGCTTTTCATCAAGAGCTTGATGATGTATTTAATCACAAATTAGCTTATGTGGACGTTGAGCCGCGTCCGCAGCTGCCCATAGCGACTTTGCATGATAAAGTGATTGAGGCTTATCCTGAATATAATACCAAACCCAACAATTAAAGTTGCGCCCAAGCACGAGCAGTTAACGACCGAATTCTTTGTGGCTGTTTAAGCAAATTATTCCAAGCCAAGCAAGTGGCATCGACAATAGCCTCATAACTGTCATA
>NZ_CAJHBH010000029.1:0-37960 GCF_904846585.1 Psychrobacter sp. H7-1 | reverse complement strand
CATTCATAGTACGATTGGTTATGTGTCGCCTTTTGAGTTTGAGAGACGATACTATGATAGTCTTAATGAGTCAAACAAAGCTGCCTGACTCAAGTAATCCACTCTCCGATATACTCGGGGCGGTTCAACGATTCTAAAGGGTTTATTTCCATACAGTTTGGATAAGAACTCTATAAATGAACTACTCGCAATTCTATAATTACTCTTGCCTGATTCTGAAGAGACAGTTTTACTACTACAAGCAAACAGTTGCTCAACCTGAATAAACGGTTCTAATTTTGAAGGAAGGAAGAAGTCATCAGCTGCATTTAACTCTCTTGCTGCGAGTCTATGAAAACGCTCTATCTGACTTTCACTATGATTTCTTCTATTGACATTCGCTTCGCTTGTTCTTTCAGCAACGCTTTTATAATTCGGATCAATAATTCCAATTTTTTCTAAGTCTTTGTGAATGAATTCCCAAGCATCTTTAACAACACTAAATCTTAAGGAATCTTTTTTTATAGGTAGTTGTTCTGGAGACATTTTTCCTATCGAAATTTTGTTGCCGAAAATAGGTAAAGTGTGCTTTTCCTCTACAGTTAGCTTTCTGTACCAATTCAAAAGTTTTCTAGTGTTTTCGATGCCAGCCGCTTCGTAGCTTTCACTTGGTATTACTAGAATACCTTCTTCGATCATCCTTTCAATTAAAGGAGTAGTAAGACCCCTATATTTTTGTGCAACAGAGTATGAGACACCTACAGCACTCTGAATATGCTTAACAGCTACACTGAAGCCTAAAGTATTATCCGCTTTACTAATTGGTATTTCCCATAGCGCTTCTTTATCTCCAGCTGTTTTCGATACCCATTCTATAACAGCTGCTTGGGCGTCTTTGATCGGTTGTTTTTCTTCAACATTCTTAAAGTCTGTACCTAAAGTTCCTGGCTCAGGAAAATCCTCATGAATCTCATCAATGGTTATTCCAATGTTTTTCATTTGATGTCCTTAATGCCAATTCTTAACTGTGTCTGTTCAGATAAGCGCTTCATTTTCTCAGCTTTGGTTAATGTATAACCATTCTCGTCACACATGCTCTTGTAGATATCTTGAGGGATATTAGTGTATATCTGTGTAGTACTAAGATGGTTGTGGCCTAAGCATTTCTGCACAATAGCAAGCCGATCTACATAGTTAGGCCCTAAATCCTTTGACTGTAGTATTGAATAAGCGCTGCCATGCCGTAGCTTGTGGGGAGAAATCAGTCGATTGAGTCGACCGTGTTTGATTGCGCGTTTACTTATACGTTCAAGTAGCTTACTGATTGAATTTGGGGTGTAAGGAGTGCCTTCAGCATTAAGGAACGCTGGTGTTTCAGACGGCTTTAAATATTTACGAGCGTATTTTTTATACAAGGGAGATGCGTGGTATTTTTCCACACGTTTGATAGTTACTAAGCTAAGCAAAGTCCAGCGTGGCTTAATTTGATTACCACGGCCCTTACTTCCTTTAACTTTCAAAGATACATAGTCGGGATGAATAGGCAGGTCAGTATCGCGGGAAATATATTTTTCAGAATTAAGGCTAGTAATATCTTTAAAGTCTTGAAGAGTAACTCTAGGTAGTTCTGAACGACGTAAGCCAGAGTCGTATAAAAACTGGAGTAAAGCTCTTTCTCGTTCTGAATCAGTAAATTTAATCAATATGAAAAGGTCATCAAGTGTGCAAGAGCTAATCGGTGTGCGCTTTGGTGGTTTTGATAGCAAGCCATCGCTATATGGGTTATCTTGTCTAAGCTTATCACGGTCTTCTGTAGGGCTACAAAGGTATTCGATGAAGGCATGTATTGTCTCATCTCGACTTCTAACAGTAGATGAGTTCTTATGGTCTTCACGGATTAAAAATGTCAGGTATTCTTGAATTACGTATTTTGGAACTGTAATAAATACTTCATCAGATTCACTGTCATCATAATCTGGACGACTACGAATATAACTTAAGAAGTAGCTTAGGTTTCTACCATAAGTAACTGCTGATTTATAAGAGATTATTTGATGTTTGGTTCGATACGACAAATACTCAGAAACAAGAGGAAGGATCTTGCCATCATCATCAAATACTCCAACACCATTCACTGTTACGGTTTTGTTCAATGATAAATTTGGAATCTCATTGAGTAAACAAGACTTAGATAAATCTAACTTTGTATCAAAACAAACTTTAACATCCATAATAATCACTATCTCAATACATAGACTAAGTTATGTATTGCATTATATACGATCTATTACTCCGTATTGTGCATTATTGTTATGGGGGTATAATAAAAACAAATCTGCGGAGCGCTGATACAGCTGGCAAGATAGTTTGCCGTCTGCCACAAAGAACTGAAATAATGTATGGCAAGGCGGTAGCGCCACTTGGGTCGCCTCGGCTGGGTTCCAACCGGACACAATCAAACGACGCGAATTGGGGTTGCTCTTAATTTGCTCAATTACCTCAACAACTTGGTCCACCCCATCTTGATTGTAGCGGCCGTCCTCCGCTTTAGTGGCCCCATAATTACGCCACTGATGACCATAGATAGGACCCAGCTCACCCTCAGGGCGACCAAAGCGAGCGGTTTGCTCCGCAGTTGACCATTCGTTCCAAATACGTACCCCATGGTCTTGCAAATATTTGACATGGGTATCGCCTTTTAAAAACCAAAACAGTTCATAAGTAATCGACTTCATGTGCACTTTTTTGGTCGTTAACAGCGGAAAGCCATCTTTTAAATCAAAGCGCAACTGAGCGCCAAAATGACTGCGAGTGCCCGTACCTGTACGGTCTCCCTTCTCGGTACCGTGGTCACGCACATAGCGAATTAAATCAAGATAAGCGGCTTCATTTTTGGAAGTTATCATAGGTCTACAGTCAAATAATTAACAAAGTAAGTGAACTAAAACAGTTAATACAGCAAAAATCTATTATTTCTAAGCGGCGTATTTGCCCCAGTCATATTGCTGACGGCGGTACGCTAAGACCATCAATACTAAGCCAAAGATAATCATCGGCAAGGTATAAAGCTGCCCTTTACTCATCCAACCAAAGATCAGTGAATAGCCTTCATCTGGCTGGCGGAAGAACTCAATAGTAAAGCGGCTGATACCATAGCACAGCATGAATAAGGCACTTACGGCCATACGAGGGCGAGGCTTGGAAGAAAACCACCACACAATAATAAAGGTCAATAAACCCTCAGCGAATGCTTCATACAGCTGTGAGGGATGACGCGGCAAGAGGTAGTTACCCTCAATTTGGGTCATTAAAGGCTGTAGCGCAGGGTTGGTGGTAATTAACGCGGAATCAAACTTGGCCGCTTGCGGAAAGTAGGTCAACCAATTGTAACCGCCGTCAGAAACTCGGCCCCAAAGCTCGCCGTTAATATAGTTACCAATACGGCCAAATAACAATCCGGTTGGTACGCAAGGAACAATAAAGTCTAATACGCTAAAAATGGGTTTTTTGTACTTACGGGCAAAATATATCATCGCCAACGCAACCCCTACAAAGCCACCATGGAACGACATACCGCCTTCCCAGACTTTGAACAAATAGGTAGGGTTGGCCAAAAACTCACCGAATTGGTATAACAACACATAGCCAATACGGCCGCCTAATATAACCCCTAAAGCACCGAAGAATACCAAATCGGACACCATATCCGTGGTCCAACCTTCACGCTTGGTGCTGCGGTACCAAGCCAAGCCATAAGCGGCCGCAAAGGCCAGTAGATACATAAAGCCATACCAATGGACTTGAAGTGGTCCAACGGATAAAGCCACTGGGTCAAATTGGGGATGAATCATCATGAGCGAGTTCTGCCTGGTTAATTGATGGTCGTCATAATAGCAAAAATCAGCCTGTAAGACATTAACTGAACGGTGTATTTGAGTTGAGTAAAAGTAAGCCTACGCTCACAAAAAATAGCAAAGGCTCAGACTTGTATTGCGCATCATATAGATAAATCAGTGAGGCTGCCTCATAATGTAGAAGATCCAGAGTACTGTTTGTGCCTTTTAAGGAAAGCCTATGTGTATTACCGCCATTGCTTGGCAGCTGTTTGATGAGATGCCGTTAGTCCTGCTGTCTAATAGAGATGAGTTTTTAGCACGCCCTACCACCCAAGCCCATCAATGGGAGAATTTGCCTATTTTTGGGGGACGAGATGATAAAAGTGGCGGCACGTGGCTGGGCATTCACCAGCAGCCCTTAGAGTCTGAAACGTCGAAACAAACAAATCTGCTATTTAGTCAAAACGGACGCTGGGCGGCAGTATTGAATTTTCGAGATGGGGTGCAAGCCACGCCCGACCAAAGATCACGGGGGGAGCTGGTAACGAACTTCTTAACCGGTGACTTATCGCCTTTGGCTTATGCGCGTCAGATAGAGTTGCAGGCTTATGCAGGCTTTAACCTAATAGTGGGGGACGACAAGCAAGCGGTGCTAGTGAACAATAGAGGCTATCCTGCGACCCCCCTGCACAGTGGTCTGCATATTATTTCAAATGGTCAGCCTGATGAGGCTTGGTTTAAATCTGAGCGTTTGCGCGGCAGAGTGCGTCAAGAGGTGCTACCATTAATCAGCGAAAGCCTACAGTTTCATCAAGCAGATAAGGAGTATTGGCTACCTGCGGCGTGGAACGTACTCACCGATACGCTGCAAGCTGCAGATGAACAGCTACCTGATACCGGTATGCCCCCTGCTCTAGAGCAAGCCTTATCTTCGATTTGTATTGATACTCCAGAGTTACCCAATTATGGCACTCGGACTCAGAGTATTTTGACCCTACTAAGAGGTGATGAAGATAATTCTGGTGTTGAGCTACAGTTGGTGAGCCGCGAGTATGCGCATTTGGCTAAAAAATAACAGCAGATTAGAGTGATTTTTATAATCCTTGTAAACCTTAACTACTCTTTAGTATTACGCTATCTAACCGATAAAGAACACCAGACGAAAAAGAGGCCTGTATCACTAGATACAGGCCTCTTCACATAAAAAATAAGTTAAAAACTAAATCATACTCAAATTAAACGCAAAACTTTATTGAAATCAAACCTGAAGCAAATGGTTTTTAGTCTCAGGTAAAATCAATTCCTTTTTAAGTGGTAACTCACGTGCCAGCTCTCGCAGCGCACGGCGATACACACCTCGTTTAAAATGAACCACTTGACCCAGCGGATACCAGTAGCTGACCCATTCCCAGTGGTCAAACTCTGGCTTTGCGGTGTCAAAGCGGATATGTTCGGTATTCGGCTCATCTAGCTTAAGCAAAAACCACTTCTGTTTTTGCCCTATACACAAAGGATGCTGCCCGTGACGTATGTAACATTTGGGCAGGCGATACCTTAGCCAATTGTCAGTAGCAGCCAAAAGCTGGACGTGTCGAGGATATAAGCCTACCTCCTCCCACAGCTCTCGGTACATAGCATCAAGAGGGGTTTCTCCCTCATCGATACCCCCTTGCGGGAACTGCCAAGAATCATGACCAACTCGTTTTGCCCATAGTACTTGTCCTTGTGTATTTGCCAAGATGATACCGACATTGGCTCTAAAGCCGTCTGCATCAATCATGACGAAAACCTTAAAATTTAGAAATGTTGAAATAAAATCAGTCTACTGCCTTAAAGCTGCGCTTGAATATCTGTTATCGTTTTAATTTCCAATAAACAACAAAAAACAGACAGACTGAAATTCGTTACCTCTATTAAACCAGTAAATCAAGTTAAATGGTAATCATATTTTGATATAAAATGTTTCACACCTTATCTATGACCTAGCCACTTAAATATCAACCAATTCATTGGCTTAAGCGCCAAAAAAATCACACTAACCGCTAAGCTACACTTAATAGAAAGCCCTAAAAATATACGCTGCACAGTGAGTAAAATAACTTGGGGTCAAATCCATTAGAGTGTGCTATTTTGTTGCTAGGGATGAAACAATTTGCCAGCTTTTGGACTGTTGTGTACAATCGTACACTATAATAAGCGACAATAATAGCGATGGCCGTAATAAAAGTTGCGACCAGGTGAGTGATGTTAAGGTGGTTGTTATTGCTCGGTTATTATCCCTGTTAGTGTGAAGGTCATGTAGGTTGCGATGCAGAGTGTCACCACAGTGCTTCGCTGATCGGCGCATTGTTCATGCCTTATTTTATGTTTACTTTATGCTATGACAAGGAAGTCAAGATGATTAAATCTCACCTGTATCAACAAGCCACACAGCCGCGCTTGTATACTCCCTCTATAAAGACCTTATCCCAAGCTATTTTAGCCGTTACATTAGCAGGCATAAGCAGTGCCCATGCCAGCGACTATAGCAGCGTCACCTTTTTTGGTGATAGCTTGACAGATGGCGGTTATTTTAAGCCGGTATTAGACAAAGCAGAGTCAGGTCAATTCACCACCAACCCTGATAATACTTGGGCCACCTCATTTGCTGAGCAGCTAGGACTTAGCTCGACCGCCAACACCATTTTCGATAAAAAATCAGGCAACAACTATGCGATTGGCGGTGCTAGAACTGGCATTGATGTGGAAAGAGAGGGGATACCTGTAGACTCAGTTAAGACTCAGCTAGACAACTATTTGACCACTCATCGTGTGGACTCGAAAGGTCTATATACGGTATGGACTGGTGCCAATGATCTTTTTGCGGTTGTAGATGATTTGGGTAATGCCTCAAATATCATCTCATCTGCTGTGGGTGATGAAGTAGAAATTATTAAGAAACTACATGATAACGGCGCCAACTATATTGTCGTGCCTAATATTCCAGATGTGGGGCTGACCCCCAATTTTGTAAACACTCCGTTTGCCTCATATGGTACGTCGCTTTCTGATCAGTACAACAATGGCCTCTATTCAGGAATTAAGCAGACAGGCGCCAATGTTATTCCACTAGACACCTTTAACTTGCTGCAGCAGGTAGCGGCCAATCCAGCAGCTTATGGATTTAGCAACATGAATGAGCCTGCTTGTGGTTCGGTCAGCTCTCTTGAATGTGGTAGAGATGACTTGAAGGAAGCCGGTGCTGAAAACAGCTATTTCTTCGCCGATGGCGTTCATCCCACAGGCCGCGCCCATCAGATGATTGCCGATTATGCCAATGCGGTGGTGACTGCGCCCAGTCAAGTAGGTGTATTACCTCACATTGCCACCCAAGCCGGACTGGCGACCAACCAGCGTTTGCAGACACACATCAATGGGCGACAAAGCTCTACTAACACCAAGCAAAATACCGGCCCTTCAATATGGGCCTCAGCCGATGTCAACTCTTTAGATGCAGCAGGCTTTGATAGCAGTGGTAATACTCAGCTATTATTGGGTATGGATTTTGATCATGCCGGCAGCCCTGACGCCGTCAGTGGTATTTATGCCAATATGAGCCAAACCGAGCTTGATGCCAATAGACGCAGTGGCTTTAATAATGTCGATTTAGATGAGCTTGGCGTGGGTCTGTATCACAGCAATAAACTGGGTCAATTCCAGCTCAATGGCGCCATTGGCTATGGCAAAATCGATATGGATCTAAACCGGACAGTGAGTCTAGACAACATAAAGCAAAGCTTTAAGTCGCAAGCAGATGGTAAGCGCTACTATGCCACGGTGCAGGCCGGTTACCCCATGCCAATGGCCAATATGGCTCAATTTAGTGATACCACTGTGACCCCTTATCTGGGCGCCACGGTGAACCGAGTGACGTTAGATGCCATTCGTGAAAAACAAGTTACAGGCATTGCAATGCAGTTTGAAGAGCAAAAATACAATACCACTTATGGCACTTTGGGTATTAAAGCCAGCAGCCGTTTAAGTGAACGCTTAAATGTGTTTGGAGATTTGCATTATCAAAAGCAATTGGATGACAATCGTAAAGCGGTCAGCGCCCGTCTAAACACTCAGCCGGATCTGCCATTTACCACGCCACAATCAGAGATTGATGATGACAGCTTTGGTATGACGTTAGGCTTATCGCGTCAGTTTGGTAATATCAATGCCAATGCAGGTGTATCACACTCTAGCGGCGATAACGACGATATGACCAGTGTGTTTGTGGGACTTAGCAGCTCGTTTTAATTGGCGCTAATAGCCTCAATAGTACGGATAAAAGACAAAGGCTAGATAGCTTACTATCTGGCCTTTTTAATTTTTAAGTCCAAAAACCGCTGATAAGATTAATTGAAGACAATGATTACGTGAAGCGTATTTGCATCCTTACAAGAGCGTGGTACGATTAAGCTTGGTTTTGTTTAAGAATAACAAATGATAATAAACCCAACGATAAGAGACTGACTATGAGCACCAAAACTCCTACCATCGATCCAAAAGCCATGCCGTTACAAGGTGAGCTGGTGTGGCAAAAAGACAGACATTTTTTGGGCACGGCCCCTTCCGGTCAAACCGTCGATGTGGATGGCAATAAAACCAATGGCGCCAGTCCTATGGAGTTGATTTTACTGGGTTTAGGCGGCTGCGCCAGCTATGATGTGGTGGGTATTTTAGAGAAGGGACGTCAAGACATTGAAGATGTGCGCTGTGAACTCTCAGCAGTACGAGCTGATACAGTGCCTGCGGTGTTCACCGATATTCATTTGCATTTTGTGGTGACCGGTAAGGATGTTAAAGAAAAACAAGTGGCCAAAGCGGTTGAGCTCTCTGCAGACAAATACTGTTCAGCGAGCAAGATGTTGGCCGCAGGCGGCGTAAATATTACCCACAGCTTTGAAGTGGTCGCAAGCTAACAAGCCAAAAGGACAGTCCTATGAGTTGGTTCTTTGCCCTGATACCTGATTCTTCCGGCGTGGCGATTTGGACCATGATAATTGCCAGTGCCTTGCCTTTTATATTTACTTTGCTCGCTAAGGTACTCGGTGGGTTTGGTATGGCAGACAATGCACACCCCCGTGAAGTGCTGGCAACGTTTAGCGGTAAAGCGGCTCGTGCCAATGCCGCTCAGCAAAACAGTTTTGAGAGTCTGCCCATATTTTTGGCCTCAGTCATTGTGGCCATGCTGTTCTTTGTGCCTCAGATTGTCATTAACTATTTGGCCGTGCTTTATATTGTGCTGCGAGTGGGCTATGGCATTGCCTATATTGTTAATTTGCCCACGTTACGCTCTATTGTCTGGGCACTATCCATGGCATGCTGCTTTATGCTGTTCTATCTAGCACTGCGTATGGCGGTCTGATTGTTACGCTAAGTGGTTGCGTTATTAATAAGCTTGTTAAACACCAGAGCTGTTTTTAGCCTAACTGTGCTTGTAGCAAATCAACAATGGTCTGCTTATTGCGCTCACGTTTAATCTGCTCCCACAGCTGTTTGGCCTCCACATAGCCTTTACTGAGCATACCTAACCACTGTTTGTAACGGCCAATAAGCACCAAGTCATTCTTGGCCTCCCCTTGCAAAAAGGCAATTTGATGTGCAATCAGATGTTGCCACTCAATAACGCTTTCTGGGTTATCAATTTGGGCCACTAAATCTGGGCGGGTCACGGCACCGCGGCCGAGCATCACATGTGACGTATGAGACTGCGCAATACACTGATGCGCGTGCTGCGCATTCCAAATCTCGCCATTGGCAATAATGGGTATCGGTAGCTCAGTAAACGCCACAATCTTCTCCCAATAAGCAGGCGGCTTATAGCCTTGAGTCTTGGTGCGGGCATGAATGGTCAGCCAGTCAGCGCCGCTATCGGCAATGGCTTGGCGGATATCATCGATATTGTTGGTGTCATTATAGCCCAAGCGAATTTTAGCCGAGACTGGAATGTGAGCCGGCACAGCCTCTCGCACCGCAGAGATGATATCACGCATGAGGCGTGGCTCATCGAGCAGCACACTGCCGCCGCGGTGATTGTTCACCGTTTTTGCTGGACAGCCAAAATTTAGGTCAATTGCTGGTGCGCCAAGCTCAGCGGCTGCCAAGGCATTGGCGCCCATAAGCTTAGGCTCACTGCCAAGCAGCTGCACATGAATAGGGGTGCCGCTATCGGTTGTGCCTGACTGCAACAGCTCAGGGACGAAGCGGTAAAAGACATGCTCAGGCAAGACATGATGAGTGATACGGATAAACTCACTGACCGACCAATCATAAGGGCGACCCAAGTCGCTGGCAATTTGGGTGAGTATTTGGCGCATCAGTGGGTCTGTAAGCCCCTCCATGGGCGCCAAAAGACGGACAGGCGATGAAAAAAACTGGTCAGAAAAAGACATGGCGGTCACACGTATGGGCTAAAAGAGGGCATGATAACGTATCTGTTTTATTTATGGCGACTTATTATAGATAACTTTTTTGCCATCTCTTAATCCAGAGATGAGATCACTGATATTGGCAATGTCTAAATTATCCTGTGCTCGGGTGCAGGCCACATATAATAAACGCAGCTCCTCGGGGCTGATTTTTATACCATTGGGCGTAACGTCATAATAAAAGTCATCATCAAGCTGTACTCGGCCCCATTCAAGACCTTTGGCCTTGTGGGCAGTAGAGATAACATAATCGGCATCACGCACATCAGTTAAGCTGTTGACTGCTTTGGACAGCACATCGGTGCCATGGTCATCGACCAATTTTACCAAGGTCTTTAAATCACTGCCTTCATTGGTCTCGGCATAATCTTGCACATCATTCCAGTTATAAAAGTAAGCCAATTCGGGCACGCCATAAGCAGACTTGCCTGCTTTTAAGCTTTCGGCTGCGTGACAGAATTTAAGCATTCTATCGGCGTCGGCCTGTAGCGCTACTTTATGGCCGTTTTTTAATCCTGCCAATAACTGTGCCATAGCAGCGGCATTGGTACGACATAAGATGGCGTCTTTTTTTGCACTGCCTGAGGTTTTATGGGTTGTGGAGGTTTTATTAGGATTGCCCTTGAGTGGCACCTCCTCTTGTAGCGCCTTGAGTAATAAGTTGGCCACATCAGCAATGTCATCGCCAAAGCGAAAGGATTGGGTCAATAATGTCTGCGGCAAAGGCAGCTTTTTCATGGCGTTTACCGCGCCTCGCCACTCATAAATCTGCTGATGCGCATCGCCCACATAGATAACCTGACGCGGCTGCTGAGTTAAGATACCCATCATTAATGGGTCAGCATCTTGCGCTTCATCGAATAAGATAAAGTCGGCTGGAATCACAGGTTTTGACAGTGCCCAAAGCTTAAGATAAATGTCATGACCAATACCCGCGGGGTGGCATGCATCGGTAGATTGTAGCCAGCGCTGTTCAACGGCCGGATATAAGCGCTCACGTAATTGCTCCGCATCCTCAGCACTGACCCAACTTGGGAACTGCAGGTGCCGGGGTGCGGGATGGCTGGCATGGGTACTACAAAAATAGCTGACCGCATCACTGACAAACCGAGCTTGGCGGGCAGGGGTCAAGTTTACATAAGTGGTTTTGCCATCTATCTGCCGGCGTACCTGTACGGTATGCAACCCCAAGTCATCGCCTAAACGTTTTGGCGAAAATCTGGGCAAGGACAATTTGGCAGTAATATCGCGCGCCACATGACGATAGGCCAGCGAGTGAAAGGTGCGACAATCAACATGAGCTGGGAATTTTTGTTTGGCCTCATTGGCGATGCCTTTGTTGAAGGCCAAATATAGGCCTCGGCCGCGCAGACGCTCACCGATAAGCTTAAGAGTGGTGGTCTTACCGGCGCCAGCATAGGCCACGACTTTAAAGGATTTGCCGTCCATGGCCATGTTTAAAGCAGCCAACTGCTCATCGGTCGGGTCACTCATGTAAGCGGGCATTTGAGCGGACGGAGCAGTTAATGACATATTATTACCTATGGATGGAAAAAATCGGGGGTTTTGGCGCCAAGCGTTTGTAGCACGTAGAGCATAACTTAAATACGGCAGGACTATAATGCTGAATAAATCCGGTATCTACTTAAGCCATAGGCTAAATACTACCGTTAAAAAAACCATTGACGAGGCAATGGCAGCAGGCGAAGCGTATGAGGTCTGTATCAGCGCACAGGGTATTTAGACAATCAATGAAGGGTATCCTAGCCAGTAGCGAGCGTGTACTGGCTTTAGTCATTATAACAGATTCAACATAGATAATAAGGAGGATGACTGACTAGCGCAGTTAAGGGTTTAAGCCATTAGATTAACCCAGCCTAAATGACGTATTTGCCTTACATGTATGTGTTATTCACCCTCTTTAAGCGCCGCCTGTTTCTCTTTTACCAGTAATCTGGCCATCAATAAGCCAAATTCAAACAATAAAATCATTGGAATGGCCAATAAAAACATAGAGGGCACATCCGGCGGTGACATCACCCCAGCGGCAGCAAAGCAAGCCACAATCACATAACGACGTTTGTCCGCTAATGATGCCACCGACACAATACCGGTCAATACTAAAATAAGCACCACCACCGGTATCTCAAAAGTAATGCCAAACATCATTAGTAGCTTAGTGACAAAGCTTAAGTAGCTTTCGATATCGGTCATTGGCACCACGCTTGAGGGCGAGAAAGTAATCAAAAAACTCAGTGCCCGGCGTAATACGATAAAGTAAGCGAAAGCCACGCCCGTATAAAACAGCACAATAGAGGACAATAAAATAGGCACAGCAATCCGCTTTTCGTGCTTATAAAGTCCAGGCGCTACAAATGACCAAATCTGGTATAAGATAAACGGCATGGCAAAAAATGCCGAAGTCAATAAGGTTAAGCGGATCGGAGCCATGAAGTTGGCCACCGGATCAATGGCAATCATGGTTGAGGTATGGGGCAGTATCTCAACAAGTGGCTCTGAGATAAAGTCATACAGCTCACGAGAGAACCCCACCAAAGCTAGGAAAATAACTGCCACCACCACCATGATTTTTATAAGGTGCATTCTAAGCTCAACTAAGTGCTCAGTTAGGGGCATATCAGCCAAGCTGTTACTGTCTTCTATGCTATCGCTCACTTTTTCACCGTCTAGCAGCGAAGCTGGGGTGTCAAAGCGGCTTTTTTTGTTTTTAAATAAGCTCATGGTCCCACCTTAGTGCTGTGCCCAGCTGCTGTATCATACAGCAGGGGAATGGCCTTATAGTCAGGAACAAAGGGTGCTGGCGGTAGCCGCCGGGCTCGGTCATAATCTCCCAACAAAAACCACATGTTCTCCCAAGGTCTGGTAAGCGGCAGCTGATTTTGCTGAGCTGCAGTATCAGTATCAGTATCAGTATCAGTGATGTTGGCTTGGCTGCTATCTAGGTCTTGTGGGTCTATATAAGCAGTGGCAGCTGAGGGTGCATAAGCATAATCTGAATGAGATTGGCCCATCGTAGTGGCATTGGTTACCGGATGCACCCATGGTTTTTCTAAGCGCTCTGATGCCTTTTGTTTGCTGGCAGCCTTTTCAGCGATGGTCTGATTAGAATCGCTCAACGTACTTGATGCCTCTACTTCAACAGAGGTATCTGTAGAGGAGGCAAAGCTTGCGCTGTTTAAGGTTTGCTGTAGCTGCGATTTTTGTTGCTCAAACTCTTTCATACTACCGCGCAGCTCGTCCATCTCCTTTTGCATCTCAGCCTCGGCAAGACGAATTTTTTCCAGCTCCTTTTGCATCAGCTGACGGGTTTCGGCCAAATCAAGTTCTGCCTCCATCTCAGCTTTCAAGGTGCCTACAGTGCGGCGAAACTTAGAGTAGTAAGTGCCGACCGTACGTACTGCTTGGGGCAATTTTTCTGGCCCCAAGACAATGAGTGCGATGATGCCGAACACCAACATTTCATAAAAACTAAAGTCAAACATAGCCGCTTATTATCCTATTACGGTATTAAATAAGGATTAGGATTGATGCGTGTCTTCAGCTTTGATTTTTACCTCATCCACCTTCACCTCAGGGTGCGTAGAGGCTTCGTGGTCGATAACTTTGGGTTCAATCTTGCTTTTGGCGTGGGCGTCTTCTTCATCTTTTACCGCATCTTTGAAGCCTTTGACCGCGCCGCCTAAATCTTTACCAGCATTTTTTAGCTTTGAGGTGCCAAAAATCAACAGTGCAATACCCAGAATAATTAGTAACTGCATGGGAGATAAGCTCATGGTGGTGTCCTTTTATTAACTCAGTGGTTTAACTTAATGGTTTGCCTTAATCGCCGTGTTATAAATGGCTATACGTGTCGAGCAAGGGTAGAAAAAGGGATAAAGATATTAACTTAACTCTTAATGGGGGCGGCTATTTTTCTCTTCGATGCCTGAGAGGCCAAAGCGGCGCGCCAACTCAGCCAGTATGCGATCGGACCCGATATTAAACCATGCCAATGTGACCAAAGTGTGAAACCACACATCAGCAATCTCATAGATCAAATCATCGCTTAAGGCTTGCTGCACCTCATCTAGCGGCTCAGAGTTTTGGGTATTAGGTGCAGACACCTGGCTTAGCGCAGCCAAGTCTTTGGCCGCAATAATGCTCTCTACTGCTTCTTCACCTACTTTTTCCAAAATCTTATTAAGACCTTTGGCATAAAGGCTTGCCACATAGGAGCTGTTGGCATCGGCCTTTTTGCGCGCCACTAATACCGCATCTAGCTGTTGTAATACGCTGTGAGCTTGTGTCTGTGATGCTGGCTGCGCATAGGTGTCAGTAATGTCATCTTGAAAAGTATGCTGAGCCGCTATTATATCATTGGCAGCCTCAGATGCAGTAGTGCCATAGATGGCGTCAGGATCTTTTAATACCGGAGCGACGGTCTGCCAACTTGGCGCCCCACCGGATAGGTCAAGCTTACGATAAAAGCACGATCTGCGTCCTGTGTGACAAGCAATATCCCCAATTTGGGTCACGGTCAGTACAATCACATCCGCGTCACAATCTAGATGAATGTCATGCACAATTTGAGTGTGCCCTGAGCTCTCCCCCTTGTGCCACAGCTTACCGCGCGAGCGTGAAAAATACACGGCAGTTTTGGTCTGCGCAGTCAGATGCAATGCCTCTTTATTCATCCAAGCCATCATTAGGATTTCGCCGCTGTCTTTGTCTTGTGCAATGGCGGGAATGAGGCCATCAGCGGTAAAAGTTACTTGTTCTAACCAAGCGGTATTGGCATCTGTCATCTGTTGTGGCTTGGCAGTTTGCGTATTGTGAGAGGACATAAAGCACCCTATTATATCTGGTTAAATGAGTTGTCTTGACGTCTTTGCTGCTCAAGGTATGCTAGGGTAGCAGGCGGCCAAGTCGTATCAAAGGCTTAACAATAAACATATCAGTTTTAGTATATAGGTTTTGAGGCAACTCGGCATCACATTGTAGTCTATGATTGGTGCGATTAATACAGCTGCAAATGAGCTTTATGACAAGATTGAAGCTTGTAGTGTGGCTAAACGCTGTATCACTGTTATCATTACCATATTTCTTATGCACCATCGCAGGAATTTAGTTGGTTAAAGGCTGAGTATCTGATATAATGCGCGCTTCCCACCTCAAGGCAGTGCTGGAATGGTATTTATAATCCGTGATTTATTAGGGCTTATAGCTACACACCCACTGACGAACAGGTTTTCCCTTGGCTGTTAAGTTAGGTGTCATCTATTAATAGATACGCACTCAGCTGGCAACAAAGAATAAGAGGTTCTTATGAAAGTTAAAATGAAAACAAAACGTGGTGCTGCTAAGCGTTTCAAAAAAACTGCTAACGGCTTCAAGCGCAAACAAGCGTTCAAACGTCACATTCTGACCAAAAAGTCTCCTAAACGTATTCGCCAATTACGTGGTACTAAACTGGTGCACGTTGCTGATGTAGCTGCGGTTCGCCGTATGTGCCCATACATCTAACCCACTTAATTTTCGAAGTTCTTATATTATTGAATATACAGACAGTATAAGTTCAGGCAAATCAATTTATTAGGAGTATCTTATGGCCCGTGTAAAACGTGGTGTTCAAGCAAACCGTCGTCACAAAAAAATCTTAAAGCGCGCTAAAGGTTATTACGGCGCTCGTTCACGTGTTTATCGCGTAGCGGTTCAAGCTGTAACTAAAGCTGGCCAATATGCTTATCGTGACCGTCGCAACAAAAAACGTACTTTCCGTCGTCTTTGGATTGCTCGTATCAACGCTGGTGCACGTTTAAATGGCTTAAGCTATAGCCGTTTCATCAATGGTCTGAAAAAAGCAAACATCGAAATCGATCGCCGTGTACTAGCTGATATCGCTATGCATGACGCTGCTGCATTCACTGCATTGACTGAAAAAGCAAAAGCTGCCTTAGCTTAATTTATTGTAGACAAATTAAGCACTAAGTAGTTTTTATTGTTATAAAAGAAGCCATCGCATATGATGGCTTTTTTTGTTTTATTTGCTTACAATTACTTGAGCGGCTTTAGCATAATTATTATACAAACACGCCTTATAAACTTGCTCTTAATATGCGGCCAGTATCTGATTTTTCATAAACTTTAGGCGTCTTAAGCCCATATCGCCAATAGCTAACAAACTCTGAGAATGCTTACATGACTCAATCTGACGTTTCACCTAATAACACCTCATCTACTCAAGACAGCACGGCTACCCATACGGCCTCTGAGAGTAAACGTGGCTTAACTGAGCTTATCGCCAGTTTGCCAAGCTTATCGGATGTTTTAAGCGAGTTAACCGAAGCTGAGTTGCAAGACTACGCTCAAGCGGCGCAGTCGGCCGTAAGTGAGATTGCAACCAGTGCTGATCTGCAGCAGATGCGGGTGAATCTAACCGGTAAAAAAAGCGCCTTAACCCAGTGGTCAAAACAGATGGGCAAGCTTGATGCTGAGGCCAAAAAGACCATGGGCGGCTGGCTACACCAGCTGCGTACCCAGATTACCGACAGCCTTAATGCTCAGCAGCAAGTCTTAGAGCAAGCAGCATTGACCGCTAAGCTAAATGCAGAGCGTCTCGATATCAGCTTGCCGGCCCGTGGCCAACAAAAAGGTCAGCTGCATCCAGTGACCATGACTGCGCAGCGCATGCAGCAATTTTTTATGCAAGCAGGCTTTAACGTGGCGACTGGCCCTGAAGTAGAAAGCGATTATTATAACTTCGAGGCGCTCAATATTCCGTCGCACCATCCGGCGCGTGCCATGCACGATACTTTCTACTTTGATGCCCATTATTTGCTGCGTACGCACACCAGTCCGGTACAAATTCGCACGATGGAGTCGGGTGAGCCACCAATTCGTATTATTTGTCCTGGCCGTGTTTACCGCTGCGACTCAGACCAAACCCATTCACCTATGTTCCATCAATTAGAGGGGCTAATGGTCACTGAGCGTACCACTTTCGCTGAGCTCAAAGGTTTAATTAACGAGTTCTTAGCTGCCTTCTTTGGTAAGCCGCTTACAGTGCGCTTTCGTCCCTCATTCTTCCCCTTCACTGAGCCCTCAGCAGAGGTGGATATCTTAGCGGACAACGGCAAATGGCTTGAGGTGATGGGCTGCGGTATGGTGCACCCAAAAGTATTGACCAACTGTGGTATTGATGCCGAAAAATATACAGGCTTTGCCTTTGGTATGGGTATTGAGCGCTTTGCAATGCTGTATTACGGTATTGATGACTTGCGTTTATTCTTCCAAAACGATGTGCGTTTTTTACGCCAGTTTGGCTAAGCTCGGCGCTGATAAATCCGGAGACCCCATATGCTTTAGGGCAGGTTATCTGGTAAATACTTTATACGATAACAGACATAATAATTTGACAGCCTTTTTGAGAATTCTATGAAAATTAGCGAACAATGGTTACGCGAGTGGGTAAACCCCAATAATGATACCCAAGCTTTGGCCGACCAATTAACCATGGCAGGCCTTGAGATTGATGATATCGAAGCGGTCGCTGCCGACTTTAGTGGTGTGGTTGTGGGCGAGGTTATCAGTGTTGAGCAACATCCAGACGCTGACAAATTACGAGTGACTCAGGTCAATATCAACTCTGATGCGCCGCTACAAATCGTCTGCGGTGCGCCCAATGTACGAGTCGGTATGCGGGCGCCTGTGGCCACCATCGGTGCCAAGCTGCCTACCGCAGATGGCCAAGGCTTTAAAATTAAAAAAAGCAAGCTGCGCGGTGTGGAATCACAAGGTATGCTGTGCGGGGCATCAGAAATTGATCTGCCTGATGTGGTAGATGGTTTGCTTGAGCTGCCAGATGATGCACCCATCGGCACAGACATTCGTGAGTATCTGGGTCTGGACAATAAGATATTAGACATCTCAATTACCCCAAACCGTGGTGATTGCTTTAGTGTGCGCGGTATCGCCCGTGAAATTGGCGTCATTAATGGTTTGCCAATTACCGCCCCAGAGGTTACGGCTCAAGCCGATGAAGTACAAGCGTCACAAGCAGTAACTGTTGAGGCTACCGAGGCGTGCCCACGTTACTTAGCGCAGCCTGTACTTGAGATTGACCGTAGTATTGAGACACCAGATTGGATGCAAAAGTCCTTATTACAAAGCGGTCAGCGTTTACACAATTTCTTAGTAGATGTGACCAACTATGTCCTATTAGAGCTGGGTCAGCCGTTACATGCTTTTGATGCCGATAAGATTGTGGGCGATATTCAAGTACGTATGGCCAAAGCTGGCGAACAGCTGGAGCTGCTTAATGAGCAGACCGTGACTTTGACAGGTGACGAGTTGGTTATCGCGGATGACCAAGGCATCTTGGCCTTAGCGGGTATTATGGGTGGTATGCGAAGTAGTGTGAGCGATAGCACCACCAATATTGTGTTAGAAAGTGCATTTTTTGATCAATTGGCCATAGCCGGTCGTGCTCGCCGGTTTGGCTTACATACGGATGCCTCACAGCGCTTCGAGCGTGGAGTGGACTTTGAGCTGCCATTGACGGCGCTGCGCCGTGCGGTAAATTTAATCAGCAGCATAGCTCACGGCAAAGCCGGTCAAATTACCGTCATTGAACACAGTGATAAACTGCCAAAACGGGCACCTGTACAGCTGCCTTTTAATAAAGTTGCAGAAGTTATTGGCATTGAGATAGAAAAACAGCGTATTATTGACATACTCACTCAGCTCGAGATTGACGTTGAAGTGAGCGAGCAAGATGGCAGTACCGTATTTAATTGCTTGCCACCAAGCCACCGCTTTGATATTGAAATCAAAGAAGATTTGATTGAAGAGATTGCCCGCATCTACGGCTATGACAATATTCCAAGTACCTTGCCTAAGCTAGGCGTGGACATGCGTTATGATGACACCGCTGACTTAACCCATCGCTTAAAACTGGCGATGGTAGATGCCGGTTATATGGAAGCCATCAGCTTTAGCTTTAGTGATGAAAAGATTGAAAATATCTTAGATGACGTCAATTTGGGTAACTTATTGGCATTGGCCAATCCCATTTCATCAGATTTAGCCGTCATGCGTCGTACCTTGCTATCAAGCCTAATCCCTTGTGTGCAATATAATTTGAACCGTCAGCAGCCTCGGGTGCGCTTCTTTGAGACGGGTCTAAGCTTTGTGGGGGCTACCATAGATGAACTGGTGCAAACGCCAAGCTTAGCTATTGTGGCCACAGGTGATGTATATCCTGAACAGGCGCACAGCAATCGTGCTATGGACTTCTTCGACCTTAAGCATGATGTTGAGCAGTTGCTACCTGCAACACTGGATGAATCACGTATCAGCTATCAGCGTAGTGAGTTGGCATTTTTACACCCAGGCCAAAGTGCTGAGCTGTTAATTGATGGTGAAGTGGTGGGCTGGCTGGGTCAATTACACCCCAGTGTGGCACAGAAGCTTGATTTGCCAAGCACTTGGGTGGCGCAATTGGCATTGGCCCCAATTTTGGGTCAAGCGCGCGCTGTTCAAAGCATCACTAGCCCATCGAAGTTCCCCCAAGTGCGCCGAGATATTGCTTTATTGGTGGATGCTGAAGTTTCACGTCAGGCCTTGTCTCAAAGCATTCGCCAAGCTGGTGGCGCGCTATTGCAACAGCATTGGTTATTTGATGTTTATCAAGGTGAGCATACACCACAGGGCATGCGTTCAGTAGCCTTTGCCTTAGTATGGCAAGACCCTGCTCAGACTTTATCTGATGACGTGGTCAATGATGCGATGCAAAAAGTGATTGCTGCACTACAAACTGAGCATGGGGCACAGTTAAGAGACAGCTAAAAAAGTGGGGGTCTACTGAGTAGGATGCTTGGTAGATACCCTCTATGAAATCTCCCCGGTCATGATGACTATTTAAAAGGGTTTTACACGATAAGGAAGCCGTAATGAAAGCAAAAAACTCAGAGACACAAACATTAACCAAAGCAGATATTATCGATCATTTGGTGGTTAAGTTTGGTTTTACCAGACAACAAGGCCGCATGCTGGTAGATTCATTTTTTGATGAAATCTATGATAATTTAGTAGGTGGAAAGGATGTTAAGCTATCAGGCTTTGGTAATTTTATTCTAAAAGATAAAAAAAGCCGGCCAGGACGCAATCCTAAGACGGGGGAGGAGGTAGAGATATCAGCTCGCCGTGTCGTCACTTTCAAAGCAGGTCAAAAATTACGCCGCCAAGTAGACGAAAGTCAGCTACAGGCATAAGCTTTATAAGCAGTTAGGTCAATTAGATGGTGTGTTGGAGGCTATATTTGTCTAGTAGCTTCCGCACTGCAAACAAAAAAAGAGAGCCATATGGCTCCCTTTTTTTTGTGCTATTACAAAGTAAAGTTACTAGGCAATAGACAGGTCTAAAGCTATATTACTGAATTACTGAGCAGTAGTAGTTTCTTCAGTAGTAGTAGTCTCAGTAGTAGTAGTAGCAGTGTCTGCAGCAGCAGTATCAGCGGCAGCAGCAGCTTCAGCGTTAGCGTCAGTACCAGCAGCTTCTAAGTTGTTAGCTTCTTCAGTAGCTTCTGCATCACCAGCGGCAGCAGCAGCTTCTGCATCAGCAGCAGCGGCTTGAGTGTCAGCTACAGCAGCGTCTGCAGCAGCAGTTTCTTCGCCTTCAGCAGCGGCTTGATCAAGCTCAGCAGATGCGTCTTGTAGCTCTTCTTGAGCGTCGTTTACATCTTCAACAGCGTTTTCTTTGTTGCTGTCACAAGCTGCTAGGCCCATAGTAGCTGCCATTAAACCTGAAAGTGCAAGTAGCTTAAGTTTCATAATTTTCTCCAAGAAAGTGAAATATAACTGACAAAACGCATTATAAAAAGTTACGCAGCAATAGGAAGTATTGTTGTCATTAAACTTGATATAAATCAAATTTCGTAGAGTCAGAATTCGTTAGCGATTATACATCACTAATATTACAAGTGAAAGTAAATTTGGTTAAAGATTGTATTTAGATACAATTTTTAACGTAACATGCGACTTATAGTAATCGGACCATTGCCACTGTTGGCTAAACAAATATACAAAATAGCTATTTATAAAGTTT
This sequence comes from Psychrobacter sp. H7-1, assembly GCF_904846585.1. Lineage (NCBI taxonomy): Bacteria > Pseudomonadati > Pseudomonadota > Gammaproteobacteria > Moraxellales > Moraxellaceae > Psychrobacter > Psychrobacter sp. H7-1. Next base: position 16,584 of record NZ_CAJHBH010000029.1, on the reverse strand, counting down.
GCAGGTGCTCTAAACTCTAATCCTATATGGTTGCATATAATATAGGTTTGCTAGTAAAAAGCTATAAAATACTTTAGGTAAAAAGTGACTAATTGTAAATATAGACAGTTTTAGCAGCACAAGTTTTGATAATAGTGCCTAATATGTGCTAATTATACTTTTTCACTGAGCAAACTGCATCTATAATTTTATATAAAGCGTAATTATTTATCTCTAAATTCTCTCTGACGTTGTTAACACATAGCATTTGACGACTATATAAAACAATTTATCTAATATTCGAGGCGTATATCGATGAAATGGCGTGGTAGAAGTGGCAGCTCAAACGTACGTATGAGTGGCGGTAAGGCTGCAGGTGGTGGTATCTTTGGTATTATTATTGGTTTGGTATTGTGGCTGGTATTTGGGGTGAACCCCATGACCGCTTTTCAGACAGGCCAATCTATGACAGCAGGCAGTAGCAGCAGCACGCAGCCTCTCGATGATGAAGGCCGCGATGCACAATTCGTATCCGTGGTATTAAAGGACACTGAAGCGGTTTGGCAAGAGGTATTTCAAGAACTAGGTAGCCGCTATCAGGAGCCTACCTTGGTGCTGTTCAATGGTAGTGTTAATTCAGCTTGCGGTAGTGCCACCTCAGCGACCGGCCCATTTTATTGCCCAGGCGATCAGCAAGTGTACTTGGACACCTCATTTTTTGCAGAAATGCGTCACAATTTAGGTATTACCGGCGACCAACAAGGATCAGGTGATTCTGAAAACGCAGACAAAGCAGGTGACTTTGCTCAAGCCTATGTCATTGCGCATGAGGTCGGCCACCACGTTCAGACCCTGCTTGGTACCTCACAAAAGGTAAATGAAGCACGCCGCCAATTGAGTGAAGCACAAGGCAATCAGCTCTCAGTTCGCCAAGAGTTACAGGCTGACTGTTATGCTGGGGTGTGGGCCAACCGCAATCAACAGCGCGTTCAGTTTTTGGAAGAGGGTGATATCGATGAGGCACTACAAGCGGCCAGTCAAATTGGCGATGATCGCTTAGCACAAGCCAGTGGCCGTGCTGTTATGCCTGATAACTTCACCCATGGTACCAGCCAGCAGCGCGTTAACTGGTTTACTCGTGGCTTTCAAAGTGGCGATATCCGTAATTGTGATACCTTCTCAGGAGCGATTTAGTTTTTGGCATTTACTTTTTGGCATAGTCTGGATATATAGTCTGGATATATAGTCTGGATATAGTCTCGATGTTATCTTATCCTTATCCTCTACAGTCGGTTGTTTTACGGCGATAGATGACAAAGAAGCCTGCAATTGCAGGCTTCTTTTTTATCGGCTGAGTTTAATCTAATATGGCTTTAGATTAGTTAGTGTGGTCGATAACGTAACCGGTACCACCACCTAATACAGCACCTACCGCAGCACCTTTAGCGATATCTTTGCTGTCGCCTTTACTTTTAATAAGAGCACCAGCAACCGCGCCTGCTGTGGCACCTTTGGCAGTATTGCTCATATTGTTGTAGTTGTAGCCACCTGTTGAGTTACAGCCTGCCATCAGTAGAGCAGAGCTGGTCATTGTAGCGAGAGCTAAAGTTTTGGCAAGTTTCATAATATATTCCTTGGAGTTAAAGCTTATCAATCCTAAGCGTGAAGTGACCTTAAGCGTGAAGTGATCTTAAGTAAATAAGTAAATTAGAAAGCTTTAAAAAAGCACTAATAGACTAAAATGAGTCAGGCCTGATTTATAGTTCATGTTATTTATAATTCATATTACCTTAGTACTGCATAAAAACTGTATCAAAATAGCTAACCTATACCTTCAATACGTAATTGTTGTTACACCTATGTATCGATTTTGCCAACCTATCAAGCTTTTTTGGTTGGCTATATAAATAAAGGCCACTGAATCAGTGGCCTTTATTTTAAATAGCTTATCTTGAGCTTATTAGTTTTGTGATTTGCGCTTCATTTGATCGAAAAAGTCGTCATTGGTCTTGGCTTCTTTTAAGCGATCTAATAAGAACTCAGTGGCTTGTACGCCATCCATAGGCTGTAGCAGTTTACGCAAAATCCAAACTTTACGCAGCGTATCTTCGTCAAGCAAGCGCTCCTCACGGCGGGTGCCTGATTTTTTGATATTAATGGCTGGGAATACTCGTTTTTCGGCTAAGTCACGCTCAAGGGTAATCTCTTGGTTACCAGTACCTTTGAATTCTTCAAAGATAACGCTGTCCATTTTACTGCCCGTATCAATCAGCGCAGTTGAAATGATGGTTAAGCTGCCCCCTTCCTCGATATTACGTGCCGCACCAAAGAAGCGCTTGGGCTGGGCTAGAGCGTTGGCATCCACACCACCAGTCAACACTTTACCTGATGAGGGCACCACAGTGTTATAGGCACGAGCCAATCGGGTAATTGAATCTAATAAAATCACCACATCTTGCTTATGTTCTACCAAGCGCTTGGCTTTTTCGATGACCATTTCAGCCACTTGAACGTGACGCTGTGGCGGTTCATCAAAGGTTGATGCAACCACTTCACCGCGCACAGTACGCTGCATTTCGGTCACTTCCTCTGGGCGCTCATCGATAAGTAGTACAATCAGATAGCATTCAGGGTTATTGCGGGTAATAGATTGAGCGATGGTTTGTAGTAGAACGGTTTTACCGGCTTTGGGCGGCGCCACGATAATGGAGCGCTGGCCTTTACCAATAGGGGCGATTAAGTCAATGACACGTCCGGTTAAGTCTTCGGTTGTACCATTGCCCATCTCAAGCTTTAATTGCTCGGTGGGGAATAGTGGGGTTAAGTTCTCGAAGATTAATTTGTGACGTGAGCGATCTGGGGTATCGAAGTTGATTTCACCCACTTTAAGTAAGGCAAAGTAACGTTCTGAATCTTTTGGTGGACGGATGGTGCCGGCAATAGAGTCGCCTGTTTTCAGGCTAAAGCGGCGGATTTGGCTTGGGCTTACATAGATGTCATCAGGTCCAGCCAAATAAGAGCCTTCTGAAGATCTTAGGAAGCCAAATCCATCAGGAAGCACTTCAAGTACCCCGTCGCCGTAAATGGCTTCACCATTTTTGGCGTGCTTTTTTAAAATAGCAAAGATGATGTCTTGTTTGCGGCTACGTGCCAAATTATCGAGCCCCATTTCTTTTGCTATATTTAGCAATTCAGCAACGGAGTTCTTTTTTAGTTCAGTCAGGTTCATAGAGGTTTCGTTCGATGGTTGTTGAGTCATAGTCAGCTGCCGGTACGCCTAAAAACTAAGCATATGCAATAAATGATAATGGTGTAGGCGACAAAAGGCCTGCGCTACACGTAGATAGAGTTGGTAAAAAACAAAAGTAGGAAAATGGTTGTGTCATTAGCATGAAGAATCTTACTTAATTCAATAAGATTTATAGTCCATTAGGTAAAGATAAGCGCACAGCTTATTAACTTCTTAAAATATAAAGTATGTATCAGGTACAGATGGGATATACGGTTATGCAAGACAGTGAGAAAAGATGTTTTGATTGTCAGTATGCTGCTTACTTTAGCCACGCATTAAGCTGTATATATTTAATACAGTCACTATTATAACGAAGTAAATTTGGCCTGTAGCCATTGGCATCATCAATAAAGGCTATCCACTGGCGTCTGGGTCGACAACTGCGCAAGATTGAATAGGATTGTGTTAATAAAAGATGATAAAGCAAAGATTGCGTGCAGATAAGTGTGAGCTTGTCATAGTTAAATCTATGTCGCACACCATTTCTAATGGGGGCTCGCAAATTGACAATAGGTATTCTCTAGGAGTTAAACTATACGGTGTTTACCCTTATCATGTCAATGTTTTTGTTGCAGTAAATCAGATTTTTGCGACGCTTAGCACAAAAAAAAGCGACCATAACAATAACAGTCGCTTTTTTATCGCTGCCTATATCAGGCAAGCCTATTTACTTTACAGCGGTTAATGGCCGCGTATAAGCGCTTATAGATGCTTGTCTAGTAAAGCGGCTAGATCTGACTTTGGCTGTAGACCCATAACTGTATCTACTTTTTCACCACCTTTAAATACCATTAAAGTTGGGATGCTACGGATGCCAAAGCGGCTGGCAGTTTCTGGGTTTTCATCGACATCAATCTTAACAATTTTAACTTTACCATTGTAGTCATCAGCAAGCTCTTCTAGTACAGGCGCGATGGCTTTACAAGGACCACACCACGCTGCCCAAAAATCTACCAGTACAGGCACATCAGACTGAGCAACATCTTGTTCGAAGTTTGAGTCGGTTGAATTAACGATTAAATCTGACATAATTTTTTCCTTTTATGGATGTTAAAATCTGAATAAAACAGTACAGACATCAGCGGCCAGCTATATTATTTACTGCGTTTATTGCCGGTTTTCACTGAAGGACTATCTTCAAAAATCGCCGTGTCTGAATCATAAGGTATATATTACCATTTATTGCACCAAATTTTGTCTTTGAGCCGTTAAGTATGGTTAATAATTGGTATCAGTTGGATTGATGGTATACTGCCATGCTCAGTTATTGGCCAAAAAATTGGCTAAAAAGCCACTGTGCTTATTTTTTTATTCTCAAATTTGTGATCTACTATGGCAATCTCGATAGAAACTGTAAACCAATTAAACCTTGAAGAAGCGGCCCGTGACACTCAGTTTTTCAAAGACTTTATGACCCAAGTTACTGTCTATGAAGATGAGGATTTATTGTTGGTGGATAAGCCTGCCGGTCTTTTAAGCATCGATGGCAAGGACTTAAAGGTCAGCTTACTTTCTCGCTTAGAGCGTGCCAATCCAGAAGTAAAACTCATTCATCGCTTGGATATGGACACCTCGGGGCTCATGATATTTGCCAAAAACAAACAGGCACAGACTCACATCAGTAAGCAGTTCATCGAGCGCATCCCGCAAAAGGAATACCAAGCGATTGTACAAGGCACGCTTGCCATACCTGGCAAAAAAGGCGAGATCAATATACCCGTACGTTATGAGCCAAGTATTAAGCCCAAGCACGTGGCCGACCCTGAGTGGAAAAAGCACGCGCTAACCCATTATGAGGTACTGCATCATGAGCTGCGCAAAGGCCGACCGGTAACCCGAGTGGCGCTACATCCTGTAACTGGTCGCAGCCATCAATTAAGGGTGCACATGGTGCATTTGGGCCATGTGATTATCGGTGATCCTATTTATGCCGACGGTGAAGCGCTTAGCTTGGCGCCAAGACTTAACCTACATGCCCATAAACTGCGCCTAAAACATCCCACTATGAACACTTGGATGGCCTGGGAGAGTGCAGTGCCATTTTAAAGCTTAACTACTGATACGCGTCCTTAGCTTTAAAAAATGTTACTTATGAAAACTGATGAAGTCTCAATTGAGGCTTTTAATATCTTGCGACAAGTAGTATTTTATATTAAGTAGATATAAGACACTGAACTACAAGGACCGTATCATGAGCATTATTCATTCAGCTTCTCATTTTAAATCGGCCCGTGACGCTGCCAAGCCCCTACATAGAGTAGAGGAGGTGCGTGCTGCGGCTGAAGATTTCCGCAAAACTATGCTGGCCAACCCAAAGGTTAAGTTTTATAAGACCTTTGAGTTGATCAGAATACCTTATCCCACCAAGTATGGCTATCTTAATGCCTACGCCTTGCCTACGCCCTATATGCACATCTGTAATAAGCTGTTTGTCATTCAGTTTGATAGCGAGGAGGGGATTAAGACCTTGCTGGTTAGTCCTTCTGATTGGGAAAATCAGCGTGATACACCTTACTTTTACCATATGCTAGAGGATATGGGGGTTTTATCTAAGCCAGTTGAAAAGATGATTGTTCGAGCCAGTGATACTGTGCTTAGCGCTATTGCCAAGCTGGGTTTGGCTCCTGAAGATGTAGACTATATTACCTATGACCACTTGCATACCCAGAATCTCACCCGCTGGCTGGGCGGTAATGGTCAAGCGGCCATCTTCCCCAATGCTAAGCTATTGGTGATGCGCGAAGAGTGGGAAAGTACCCAAGCTTTGCTGCCGTGGCAGAATCAGTGGTATTGCCCAGGCGGTATCGACGGCATTGACGACAGTCGGATTGAGATTCTCGATGGCGACGTATTTTTGGGAGATGGTTCGGTAGCATTGATGCATACTAAGGGTCACACCGAGGGCAACCACTCTATCGTGGCACACACCGATCAAGGCCTATTGGTCACCTCAGAAAATGGTGTGAGCATGGACGCCTATGCGCCGCAGCATTCTAATATTAAAGGCTTAGCAAAATATGCCGAACTTACTGATGCAGAAGTGGTGATGAATGGCAATACATTGGAATATGGTATCGATCAGTATTTGTCTATGATTCAAGAGAAAACGGTGGCGGGCCCTTATCCAAAAGATGAGCGCTTCTTTAATATGGCACTTTCATCTGAGTCTGCCGGCTATTATCTGTTCCCTGGTACCGCACCTACCGTACGTATGGGTGAGTTAGAATTTGGTACCTTTACACCAAAAACAACCAAAGCTAAAAAAGGGGGTGGCCTGTGGCGCAAACTTATATCGTAACTGGTGCTGCTTCAGGTATCGGCCGTGCTTTATGCGAGCGGCTGCTGACAGACAAAGGCAATCAAGTTTGTGCCTGTAATATCAACTATGAGGCCCTAACGCAGATTTATGCCAATCATAAATTGGCAGATGCCGGTGGTTCGCTAATCTTGCAGCAGTTAGATGTGCGCGATGTGCAGCAGTGGCAAGAGGTCGTTAACACGGTGATAGCTCAGTGGCAGCGCATTGATGTGATGTGTAATATAGCAGGGGTCTTAAAAGATAACTGGATTGCAGATATTGTTCTTCCTGATGACGTTGATTTGCACTTTGATATCAATGTCAAAGGCACCATCTTTGGGACCCAAAGTGTGGTAGATACCATGCGTAATCAAGGCAGTGGTCATATTATTAATGTGGCATCGTTGGCGGCGTTATCACCTGTACCAGGTTTGTCACTATACAGTGCCAGTAAGTATGCGGTGCGTGCTTACTCCCTAGCAGCTGGCATGGAACTTGAAAAATACGGCATCGCAGTGACTACCTTATGTCCAGATGCAGTACAAACACCGATGCTCGATCAGCAAAAAGATAAAGAGCAGGCAGCATTGACCTTCTCTGGCAGTCGTACGTTAACGGTGGATGAAGTGGTTGATGCCATTGTCGGACCGGTACTAAAAAAACGTCCTTTTGAAATGGTTCTACCGCCAAGCCGTGGTGTGGTGGCAAAAATTGCCAATATTTTTCCGCAGACCACAGCCAATTTTGTGGATAGCTTCCGTAAGCAAGGGGCTAAAAGACAGGACAAGAGTAAAAATTAAACCACCGCTAATCAACTTACTGCCATCCCTACCCATAAAAAAGCAGCCCTAATTTCTTAGGGCTGCTTTTTTTGGATAAACTTTATGAGTAAGCCGTTTATCAGGGCTCTTTGGACAGCAGTATTGGCCAGTTAATTATAGACCGAATACTTTTAGGCGGCTGTCAACAGGAGCGAATTGTTTTTCGCCTGCAGGCTGCTCGATACCACCGAATACTAATTGAGCAACAAGGTCCCACTCAGGGTCGATATTCCAAGTGCTGTCAACTTCTTCATCAATGATTGGGTTGTAGTGCTGTAAGCTTGCGCCAATGTTTTGGCTAGCTAGAGCAGTCCAAACTACGTACTGATGCATAGCGCTAGCATGCTCTGACCATACTGGGAAGCGGTCTGCGTATAGTGCGAAGTTTTCTTGTAAACCTTTAACAACAGTTTGATCTTCATAGAACAATACTGTACCAGCGCCCGCTTTGAAGCTGTCAATTTTTTGTTTGGTGCTTTCAAAAGCAGTATCGTCATTTACGATAGCGCGTAGCTTGTCTTCAGTGATTTGCCATAATTTTTTGTGGTCTTCACCAAATAGTACAACCAGACGGCTTGACTGAGAGTTAAAAGCTGATGGCGTGTGCAATACAGCGTGCTCAACCAACTTAACGATCTCTTCTTTAGATACTGGTAGTTGATCGTTGATAGCGTAGATAGAACGACGTGCTTCTGCTAGTGTTTGAAATGCTTGTAGATTTGACATAATAATACTCCAATTTATGAGTGGATGTTATTAAAAGTGAGATTAGCTCATTTAGTACAGGTCGTCATTTATTATTAAATACTACAAGAGGTAGGGCAAATAAAATCACTTACGGTTATAAGCAGCCACCAGTTGCTGAGTATCTAGGTCGAGTCAACGCCTGTGGAAACAACTGGAGCTAATTATAAAATAAATAAAAAAATTCGCCACTAGTTTTTTGTAATTTTATTTAAACAGTGCGACATATTATTTAAATAATTCTAAAGAGATTATTCTTTAAAACCTTCAGGTAAAGCAGGGGCTTCTAATCGTTTTAGATCAGAGTCTACGTTACCAAAACGTGGGTGATTATTATTCCAATCATTAATGGCCAGTTCAATATCTGCTTTGTTATCAGCAACGAAGTTCCACCACAGTAGCACTTTTTGATTCAATGGCTCACCGCCTAACAACATAAAGCGAGCGCCTTTTTTACCTGAAACTTTAATGGTTGTTGTCTCAGAGATGTCATCAAAACGGATTAATTCGTTTTGTTTGTACTGCTGGCCTTGATACTCGATACCATCTACAACCATTAAAATACCGTATTCAAAACCAGGCTCTAAGGTCAGCTCAACGTCATCGTCTTGAGTCATGTGCACATCTAGACCAATAAGTTTGGTGTACTGAATGGTCGGTGCTTCGTAGCTGTCACCTTGTGGCGTGGTGTAGCTACCGGTGGTTAGTACAAAGTCAGCAGTATCAGTAGACCAGCTTGGTAGCTCTGGGTAGTGATGGAAGTTACGTTCAATTTTTTGATCAAGCGGTAGCGCAATCCACAGCTGAACCATGTTCATACCACGCCAAGCATCAGCAGAGCCGCCCGTTTCTGGGAATACGCTTTGCTCAGTGTGACTGATACCTTGATCGTTACCAGTACCCGCCGTCATCACGTTGACTTGGTTTTTGGTAATCAATTGTTCATTGCCGATGCTGTCTTTGTGTAGGACTTCACCTTCAATCATCCAGCTGAAAGTTTGTAGGTTGATGTGTGGATGGCGACCCACTTGCATACCCTCTTCATCGTCACCAAATTCGGCAGGACCAGCATGATCCATGAAGCACCAAGCACCAATAGGACGCTTGCCTTTATTTGGTAATAAACGAGCAATGGGAATACCACCGACATCAGCGATACGGGGTTCAAGAATTTCAGTTTTCATAATAGACCTCGATTTGTCGTTATAAAAAAATTAGCAAAACTCAGCTAAAGGCTGCTCTAGCTTGGGGGATAATAAAGTAGTCACTTATTGTCGTTTCTTCAGTAGGCACGTGGGTAATTATTTGTTTAATTATTGTCGGTTAATGCACCATCTGCTGCTACGCTTATTTAGAAGTTCATTTATTTAGAAGCTCATTGGGACATCTATGACAAGAATTTGAGCATCCTCAATCACATCCATTGTGAAGTTTTTGGTATCGGTGATACCAAGCCCATCACGAGGCTCTAGGGTATTACCATTAATCACCACTTTGCCTGAGATAACAAACACATAAGCACCATTAAGAGTACTGCGTAAGCTATAAGTTGTGGTCACACCTTTGTCAAACTAACCGATACTAAACCAAGCGTTTTGATGGATCCATACCCCAGCATCTTCTGGATTAGGGGAGAGCACTTGGTTGAATTTATTGCGCTGGAGCAGTTCTACCAAGTTTACTTGTTGATAGCGTGGTGCCACATCCATCTTATTGGGCACTACCCAAATTTGCAAGAATTTGACTGGATTTTCGTCATCATCGTTCATCTCAGAATGGACCACGCCAGTACCGGCCGACATTACCTGAATTTCACCACTACGAATGGTGCCATAGTTGCCCATACTGTCACCATGACGAAGTCTGCCAGACAGCGGAATGCTAATGATTTCCATATTGGCATGGGAGTGATCGCCAAAGCCCATCCCTCCTTCAACATGGTCATCATTGATCACACGCAAGGCACCAAAGCCTACGCGCTTGGGATCATAGTAGTCAGCAAAGCTAAAGGTATGCTTACTTTTAAGCCAACCGTGGTGAGAGCCGCCACGACTTGTGGCTGGGTGATGGACGGTCTTCATACCTGCCCCTTATGTCAGTAATATGTTATTTAATTATTTTATAAGCACTGTTTAAGTTTTATTAAGCTATCTTAATAAAGTCCGATATAAATTTAATATGACTACATAATAGTATCTTTGAAAAATAATTCAAGTCAGGACAATTTATTTTTACCAAAATCAATCAAAGTTGCCTAGAATGGCGGCTTAATTAAGGGATAGTGGGTTAAATATATGACCCAATCCTGAAGATTTGGTTAAGCAAATGATACAGTTAATACACAGTATAACTAGACGCTTGCTTTGCTAGTGAGTATTATCACTAGTCAATGCTATTTGACGGGGCTGTTCATGTTGCTGTTGACATGAATCGGTTTTTGGTCGATTTTTGGCACAAGTTAAATTTAATAAAAAGAGAGAATCATTATGACGGACAATCAAAAACCAAGTTATGAAGTTATCGATAATAAAGAAGCCAAAAAATTTGAAATCCATGTAGATGGCTATGTGGCATTTGAAGATTATGATTTCTTTACGACAAGCGCTGGTGAGCCTGGTATTGCCTATTTGCATACAGAAGTGCCAAAAGAGCTCGGCGGCCGTGGCATTGCGGGATTTTTGGCCAAATATTTACTAGATTATGCCGCTGAAAATAAGCTGCGTGTAAAGCCTATTTGTCCCTTTATCAAAGCTTACATTGATAAGCACCCTCAATATCAAGACAACTCAGTATTTCATAACGCTACGCCATAGGTTAAGTTATCTGTCAATTGAGCCGATTTAAATGACCTGTAAAGCAAAGTGTGATCAGCCGAGCGAATGATTTAAATACGCCTCCTCAATGACGTTTTATATAAAGTGAGTGGCACAGCGCCGCTCATTTTTTTACTTTAAATTTTTTACTTTAAATGCTGGTGTTTTTTATTCTGGCACTTTTTAACTAACTGACTGTTAACTAACTGACTTACTTGCTGGCTGGCTGTCTATAAAAAACATCCCAAATAGCCACAGGCTAAATGGGATGTCGAAGATAAGGCTTACTAATGGCATTACTATAAGCTGCCACATAAGCTACCAGCGGTTTAGCAAATAAATGATGACCTAGTTAGCATAAACAAATATAGCAAAGCCGACCTTATCTTAGAAAACTGCTGCAATCTTAGGTGATCAATTATTACAGTAGATCTTTTGGATTGGCATTTTTAACCGCATTGTAGCTGTCTACCAAGGGGGCATACTCTGTACTGATCTCATAGAACAGATTTAGATAGCCTTCCATATCTTCACGCCAGTCACGACGTAATTCGTTCGACATAGCAAACCAAGTCAATAACTGAGCGCCTTCTTGCTGCATACGTAACCAAGCGGCGTTACGGCTCATATCATTAAAGGTGCCTGAAGCATCTGTAACTACGAACACCTCATAGCCTTCAGCCAGAGCAGATAATACTGGGAATGCCACACAAACTTCCGTTACGATACCGGCAATAATGATTTGTTTACGGCCAGTTTTCTTAACTGCTTTAACAAAGTCTGCATTATCCCAAGCGTTAATTTCACCAGGACGAGCAATGTAAGCTGCATCTTTAAACATCTCTTTTAACTCTGGCATCATTGGACCATTAGGACCTTGCTCAAAGCTGGTAGTCATTACCACTGGTAAATCAAAGTATTTAGCAATTTTGCCCATAGCCAACACGTTTTTTTTGAATTCATCAGCTGGCATGTCTCGGCATAGGGTCTGAAGGCCGGTTTGATGGTCTACAAATAAGACCACAGCGTCATCTACAGAAAGACGTTTATAAAGATTGTCATCAGTTTTAAGTTTTGGTTTTTTTGGCTTAAACATACTTTGATCCTTTTTTTAGTCGGTTTATAGTCGTAAAAGTGAGTCTAAATTAAGTTGTATTATTAATGCCTTGTTCTTATCCCTCAGCACATTAATAATATTGTCTTCATTAAGTTAATCGTAATGTTATTAGAACTAAGTAGTATCGATACAATTAAAGAATACCATTACCTTATAAAATCACTTTATTGACTTAGTATTGTTTGGTACTTCCTTTGTAATTATTGTATGTAACTTGAATTTGGAGTAACACAATCAAAAAGGATAACAATGAAAAATGAACTGAGTGCCAGATATCAGATAGATTGCATGGAAGATGATTATGATATAAATAAAAAGAACACCCGAAGGTGTTCTATGTGTTTGTTATTCGGGTATAGCATGCTGCTATCAAGACTTAGCTGACATGTTTTGTTGTACCAGATATTGCTCGTCACGAGATTTAAAGGCCAAATAAAACACAGGCAGGATAAATGGCGCAATCGACCAAAAACCAATCTTCATATAGAGCAAAGTACCAATTAATGCACCAAAGGCAAAGAAGAAAACAATAGCCGCACTGTGCTTTAAGCTTTCCATGTTGCAGCGATTACGGTTAAAGAAATAATCTGATAAATCGATACCCAACTGTGTGGTATTACCCGTCATCAGTAGTGTCGGACGTACTTTACCCATGACCGTCTTACCCGCTGTGTTACGAATAGCGAAGGCCATCAGACCTAAGAAACCAGTAATGGCTAAGTCAATAGCACCTGGATCTTCGAAAGGACCGAACATCAGTGCTGAAACCATAAATGCCGTTAAAAACAACACTTCTGCAAATAAAAGTTCGCTTAAAATAGGCTTATCAGCCGATCTTCTGGTGATATAGCGCTGAGTGAACATGACGGTAATAATAAATACCGGTAAGGCCCCAAGTTTAATCCAAAGATCATCGCCACCTTTGACCAGTCCACCACCAGCCATCACTAAGTTTCCTGTGACGTGGTTGGTAAAGAAGCCAAGTAAGGCGATAAAACCAATGGTATCAATTGCGCCGCCCACTAAGGTTAATAAGATTGCCGCCTCAAAGCGCTTCCAAAAACCACCGCCTGTTGACTTGGGTTTTTCAATCTTATTGCTTTCGTCTTTTCTATCGTCAATATTTTGATTACTCATATTATTCTTCTATAAATTGGACTAGTGCATCGGCGAATTTAGTTAAATACTGTTGAGTTTTTTCGTTACTGACTTTGCCATCTTCAATACTGTCAGAGGCATGACTCAAATAGACCTCAGGGGCAATCATCACTTTGGCTGACAACGCTTGCATCGATTTGCGCACATCAAGCCCACATTCTCTTCCACCATAAGTGCCTGGTGACGCGGTAACCACCGCTACTTTTTTACCACTCCAAGCGCTGTCGCCATGAGGACGTGAGGCAATATCTATCACGTTTTTTAGGGCAGCAGGTAAGGTGCGATTGTGCTCTGGCGTCACGATTAACACCGTATCCACTTCTTTGATTTTTTGACGCACCTGATCGTAGCTTTCGATGGTTTGTTTGTCATAATCTTGATTGTATAAAGGCAGTTGTGCAATCTCGATCTCTTCGACCTCTATATTTTCAGAAAGCTGAGATACGATATATTCAGCTACCATACGGTTGATAGAGTCTTTGCGCAAACTGCCAATGATTAGGCCAAGTTTTTTTGTGTTATCCATGATGAAATTCTCCCAATGTAACTCATCCACAATATAATCATTATTATTTTATAATCAATCAGATAGCCTATTGTCTGGCTGCCCATTTATGGCCATCTTTATAAAAATTAATTAAACAATGGGATGATAAATATATTTTTAGATAAAAAAATAAACCTGTTACTGGCTCAACTCAGTGAAGTATAAAAACTATACAAAATTCACGAATTTGGTCTGTATCAAGCTTATTACCGTGATTTAATTATGCTATATGCCTATGAGCTTTTGGGTTGTGTTTCAGTTAAAAGCTTAAACGTTTTGCATCCACTGCTAATAAATGATAATCCCTATTATTATTATGGTTTTTTATATTTGAGCAGGGGTTAAGTCATAAGCACTCTTGTGTGCTGCTTGATAGAGTAGGCATCAACTTAAGCTATTGCTTAGGTTTTTTAACAGGTTAATTACTCTAATAGTAAAGGGTGTATTGAACATCTATTCAATACACCCTCGATTAAAAACTTGGTTCAAAATAAGGATATTTTACGCTAAATAAAGCTGGCCTTATCGTACACTTTTTTGGGTGCGAGTACCGTCAATACCTTCGTCAAAAGAGAATGCACCTGGACCGTGTGAGAAGATCATTAAGAAACCACCAGCCATTGCAAAGTTTTTCAAGAAGTTGTTTTGTTGCTCAGGATCACTAAATGGGTGGAAGATTAACGCAGATAGAATGCTAAAGCCTGCCATTAATAGAGCAATCCAACGCGCCTTGAATCCAAATAGAATAGCAATACCGCCCAATACTTCTAAGATAATCACTAAAGGTAGCATAAAGCCTGGAACGCCCATGGCTTCCATGTAGCCTTGTGTGGCTGCATAACCGGTGATTTTACCGATACCTGAGTAGATGAAGATCGCAACTAATAAGAAGCGGCCAACTGGAGCACTGATGTTTTGTAGCTGGTTCATAAGTAATTCCTTAAAAAGAGAGAGTTTTGTGTAATGTTATTAAGTAATGGCAATATTTTAATTGTTGACTAAACTTATGTAAACCCTAATAATTGCAAATTATAGTTCTTTTATAAAGAACAATACAATTGAGCAGATTTTTTTTGATACTGACTTTGGAGTAAAGATGGGTCAATTAGAAGATATGGCATTATTCGTACGTATCGTGGAATCTGGCAGCATTACTAAAGCATCCGAGCAACTAGACATTGCTAAGTCCGCCGTAAGTCGCCGCTTAAAGGAGCTTGAGACCAGCTTAAATACACAGCTGATTAGCCGCACCACCCGTCGCTCTACGGTGACTGAGGCAGGACAGAAATACTACCAACAGGCATGTAGCATTCTTAGTGAAATTGAGGTGCTTAATGAACAAATCAGTGGTGTGGCTTCGCAGATAGAAGGCACCATGCGAATGACCGCTCCGTTGTCTTTTGGGCTGATGCATCTAAATGACATTATCCACAATTATGCACAGCAGCATCCGCAGCTAAACTTTGAGCTTGATTTCTCTGACCGGCACATTGATCTGGTAGAAGAGGGGTATGAAATGGCCATTCGTATCGGTGAGCTTAAAGACTCCTCTTATCAAGCCAAGCGGCTAACTGTGATTCGGCGTGTGCTGTGTGCCAGTCCTGATTATATAGCGCGAGCGGGCATGCCACAGACTATTGCAGATTTAAAGCAGCACGCATTTTTGCAATATGGGCTACAAAGTAAGCAAGGAGAAATAGACCTCATTGATGCTTCAGGACAGCATCATAAGATTGAGACTCAGTCTAGAATTAAGGCAAATAACGGTAATTTCTTACTAGACATGGCAATTAAAGGCTATGGTATTGCTTATATGCCCACCTTTATTGCCTATCAAAGCTTGGCAGAGGGTAAACTTATCCCCGTTATGGCAGACTTTGAGCTACCTACTTTAAATGCTTATGCGGTTTATCCTGAAAATAGGTTTTTATCCAAGCGCTGCCGATTGCTTATTGACTATATTATTGAAACAATTGGCGATGACCCTTATTGGGATAAATATATAACCTAAAAGCGTTAGCCAAACAAAAAGCCCCTCACAAAAAGTGAAGGGCTTTGTATGTCATTATATACCAGCATATCAGTAGCAGATAAGCGCAGTTAAGGCTTATTTGGCAACGCATCGCTTTCGGCCTTGATGTCATTTAAAATATCAATAATCTGTGCTGAGGTCAGATATCTTGGCACCGCATAAGTATCACTGACTTCTTTGGCAGCCGCTTTGGCCATCTTTTTGAAGTCAGCCGGATCAATACCTTTAACAGTGACATCGATGTTTAGAGAAGCAATTAAGGCTTTCACTTTAGCAATCAAATGGTCAGTCAGCTCGCTGTCTTCAGCATGGGTATCAGCTGCCCCTAGAATCCCTACTTTTTTGGCCAAGGCCGCCAATCTGTGCTGTGATACCTTTCGGTTAACCTCTAAGATATGCGGTAATACGATGGCGTTAGCACGGCCATGAGGAATACCATAGAACGCCCCTAATTGGTGAGCGATGGCGTGAACATATCCCAAGCCGGCCTTATTAAAAGCAATACCGCCGTAGTGCGCAGCCACACCCATCTCTTCTCGAGCCTTTAGATCCGAGCCATCTTTATAAGCTTGCGGCAGATACTGCATCACCGTTCTAGTGGCAGAGGCGGCATAGTAGTCAGTCTCACTGCTGGCATTGGCACTCATCCACGCCTCTAAAGCATAGGTATCTACACAAATTTACTAGCCGCATCAGCGAATTGACGTAGTTTGTCAGGGGAATAATGATTTACCAGTTCGTTAAAATTAAGCCACTGGAACAATCCTGCCATCACAGCAGGTG
>NZ_CAJHBH010000028.1:0-38725 GCF_904846585.1 Psychrobacter sp. H7-1 | reverse complement strand
TTTTAGCCTCAAAAAACTTACCCATATTTTCCTCTTTTTAAAATTATGGTTATAGTTTTCAGCAGGGCTTAGTCGGTGGGTAGTGACGTTTATTTCTGAAATTTGACATTTATTTCTGAAATTGACATGAGGCGAAGGCATCATCGAGCCAAAACCCATATTCAGCAGCCACGCCATTGGCGATGTCTGAGAAGCTGGCGGTACCTTTATCAGCTGCCACAACCAGATATGGATCATCCTCATCGTGACGCACTGTATTGTCTGGATGCACCACATTGCCATCGACTAAGTTGTCAGTCACATCCAGCATACCGCGTAAGAAGGTCTGATAACACTCAATACCTTCTTTTTGGAACGCTTCTCGGCCATCAGCGGGGCTTTTTTGCTTCACGATAAAGCCGCCTTTTGAGCCTACTGGCACAATCACTGCGTTCTTGACCATTTGTGCTTTAACCAAGCCTAACACTTCGGTACGGAAATCCTCCATACGGTCTGACCAGCGAAGACCACCACGCGCCACTTTTCCGCCGCGTAAGTGAATGGCTTCCACACGTGGGGAGTACACAAAGATCTCAAACATCGGTTTGGGCTTAGGCAGATTGGGGATATCACTGGCCGCAAATTTAAAGGACAAGCGGTCTTTACGATTACCCTCGCTATCACGCTGATAGAAGTTGGTGCGTAGCATGGCATTGATTAAGTCCAAGTACCAATGCAAGATTCTATCTTCATCTAGGCTATCTACTTTAGCCAGCGCCGCTTTTAGCTGCTCTTGGCACGCTTGAGTTTTACTGACTCGTACCTCCTCGCTATAGTCCGGATTCATACGCGCATCGAACAAGTCGGCAATCATAACTGCGATATCGCCATTTTTTACTAAGGTTTGCTGAATATACTGACTTGAGAATGGCGCTTTGGCTTGTAGGATATAGCGCATTAATGCCCGCAGTACCACGACTTCAAATGTACCCAAGCGGGTGGCCAACACCAGCTCATTTAGTGAGTCACTCTCAACACGGCCCGCCCAAATTTGCGCTAGGCTGTCCTCGAACTGCTCACGCACCACTGCCAAATCAATGGTCTTAGCATTACGTATGGTCAGCTCGTACTCTTGCAGCCACATTGACTGCTCAGGCAAATCAAACTCGTAGGTCTGTGCTGAGACCACCAGCACCCCAAAGTTTTCTAAAATCGGTAAGATGTTGGATAAAATGGTGGGCTGATTTAAGCCATAGAGCTTTAGATGCAGCTGATTGCTTTCATCACCAGTAGATTGATACAGCTTCCATATCATAGGATTGCTGTCGCTTAGGCTGGCCAGACGCTTGGTATCAGTCACGCCGGTACGGACATCAAAGCGCTCTTTGTAAGCGGCAGGAATGGTATTTAAATAGCGCTTTAACAGGCTATTGGCTTTTTGCTCACCCAAAGCGGCGACCATAACTTGCTGATACTGATCGCTCCAGTCCTCCATCAGGCCATTGAGCTCATCTTCTAGCTGCTGTAAATCGACCGTATTGATTTGACCAGGCTCGGTACGCACATGCACATGGACGCGGGCATGATATGACTCATCGAACTCGGTGGTAAAGCCAGAGGAAATGCCATTAAAGGCATCTACTAACGCTTGCTGCATCTTAAGACGTAAGCTAGTATTAAACTTATCACGAGGGATATAGACCAGGCACGACACGAAGCGCTGATAGTGATCGACACGGGTAAATAGGCGCAGACGCTTTTTGTCTTTTAGCTGCGCAATACCAGAGACGATGGGATACAGCTCATCAATATTGGCTTGGAACAAGTCATCGCGTGGCAAGCTGTTGATGATGTGCATGTATTTATGATAGTTGTAGCCATTTTTTGGAAAGTCGGCTTGCTCCATAATTTTATTGGCTTTTTCGCGCAGTAACGGAATTTGCTGCACGCTTAGCTGATATGCCTGAGAGGTCAATAAGCCAATAAAGCGGTACTCGCCAATTAGGCGACCTTGCGCATCGTATTTATGAATGCCCAAAAAGTCCATATATACGGGACGATGAATGGGTGACAATTGACTTGATTTTGACAGTAACACCACGCGCGGCATGGTCATTAGCACTTTTAGACTGTCTGGTAGCTGCGCAAAACTTCTGGACGGTGTGTCTTCAGAAACCCCGTTTAATAAGCCCAGACCACTGTTGCCTACAGAAATAAGGTTAATGGTCTTGCCTGCGTCTAAATGCTCCGCATCTAAGTCGGCGTCATTGGCTAGCTCAAGGCTGTCGGCATTGCCCTCTAAGCGATACTCTCTAAAGCCTAAGAAGATAAAATTATCATCAGCAATCCACTGCAAAAAAGCTTTAATTTCATCTGCGCTGCTATACACCTCAGGCACAGGCGTATTATCAAGCTCTTGCTTAATTTCGCTAAGCTTATTGCGCATGGCCTGCCAATCGCCAACCACCGTGTCTAAAGTGGCGATTTTGTTTAAGATGCGCTCACTTAATAACTGCATGGTCTTGCTGTCTGTACGCTCGATTTCGCAGTGAATCAATGACAAGTAGCGGGTATCACTGTCTTGCACACCCTCTACCGCAATAATCTCGTCTGCCTCATTGCGTTTGGCATCAATAATGGTGTTGTGGATGCGGTGTACATCTAGACCTTGTGCCTCAATACACATGGTCAAGGTATCGACCAAAAATGGGCGGTTATACGCGACCAATTGCAACACGGTATGACCACTATGAAAATGCTGCTCTTCGACACTTGGATTGAATAGGCGTAGGGCGGGCTGATTGTTTTGATAAGACTTTAATAGCACAAAGTGGTGCAGCGCCATACCGGCTAAGTCAGCATCTGACTCTTTATCAGCGGTACGGACCGCTAAGCTGCGGTAATAGACCGAAATGAAGTTGTCTACCAAAGCCTTATCTTTATTGACATAGCTTGTGGCAATATTACTTATGTTTTCAAGACGTTCAGCGCTTAAAGCAAGCGTGTTTTTCATTATAAATCCCTTTGAGAGCTTATTTAATTATTGGTTTATTATCGAAATTTAAAACTAGATTTTTGTCTGTTTTAAAGCTAGATTTTACTCCTCCTAGGCTTGAGACTAAAGGGTTTAACAATGTTTCATCATTACCTGTTCATTCATAATTATTAGTAGGCTTTTATTAAACAAACTGCTCTTGTAATCTGATTTTTATTGCTATACATAGCCGTAATTGAGGCCAATATAAGGTAAATATGTGCTAAAATGGTAACTTTCTAGACGACTGGTCTATATTCTCGTATCGGCTTTGTAGTTTCGTCTTGAATTCAATCTGGATTATCCTAACAAATCCTATATAAGCTTTCGGCGACTTTTGCTTCGACCATATAAATACTCATACTGACGAGCTATTACTAACAAACCATATAAACACCATATAAATACCAACGATTTTTATACTCAGCCGACTTTAACCTACTACTTAGCATTTGTCGCAATCTACCAAAACAGGGTGATGCGGCTGTATAACGGATACCTAATTATGAGCTCTTCTACCCCTGATACCGTCGCAGTCCGCCATAAGACTGAGGCAGCAACACTACCTACTATTGAAGCGGATTTTGTGAAAGCCGCTAAAGGCGATACTAAGTCGCATTTGTTGGCCACTGGATATCAACTGCTGGCTCATAAAGGCTTTACTGCGGTCGGTATCAAGCTTATCTTAGATACTGCTGGCGTGCCCAAAGGCTCTTTTTATCATTATTTTGCCTCCAAAGAAGCGTTTGGTGAAGCCATTATTAAAGGCTACTTTGAGCATTATAAAAGCCGTCTTGAGGCCATTTCTAACCAAGATATTAGTGCACAACAAAAACTGTATAACTACTTTCAGTTTTGGTATGACACTCAGCAAAATGGCTGCGATCACGAAAAATGCTTGGTGGTTAAATTAAGTGGTGAGGTGGCCGATATCTCAGACCCTATGCGTGAAGCCTTAGCGGGCGGTTATATGCAGACCATTGGCTGGATTAGCGATCAGATTAAGGCTGGCTGGGAAGATGGCTCTGTGCCTAAGACCGAAAATGTGGCAGCAGAGAGTCTGGCCAAGCGCTGGTACTATGCTTGGTTAGGGGCCAGCTTAATTGCCAAGACCAGTCAGTCTAATATTCCATTATCTGAGGTATGGCAGATGACCACCTCAGAGCTTGGGCGCTAAGCTAAGCTTGCTGAGATGTCGCTTGGCTTATTTTAGTTTTTAGCTTGGTATGTTTTTTAGCTTGGTATGTTTTTTAGCTTAGTATATTTGTTAGTGCGGTGCATCGTTTTTAGCGCAGTGCACTGTGGACACAGCGGCTGTGGCAGCCGGCTCTAGCGTTAGCAGATCGGCTATCATTTTTGGCGCTATCGCTTTGGATATGGTATGCCCCCAACTTTTATTTATCACAAATGATGCAGCATTGTGTTTTAAATGATGTTGTTAACCATTAACTCATCTGTTTAACGCCCTCTTTGATTCCCTTGTTTAGTCCTAATGTAATCCCCTCCTCTCACTCGTTTATAAAAACCGTCCACAAAAGTTAGGTAGTTTTGTAATTTAACTAGACGACCGGTCTAATTAGAGCGTATTATAGCCACAGATAACAAACCTAGTCTTTACCCCTACCTTTACTTTAAGGATTTTTATGAACAACTTTCAATACTTTAACCCTGTGCGTATCGTCTTTGGTGACGGTCAAATTAAAGAGCTGTCCAATCTAGTACCTAACAATGCCCGTGTATTAATTACTTATGGCGGCGGTTCAGCACAGCGTACTGGCACACTTGATGAAGTAAAAGATGCCCTAAATACAGCAGACAGTACTCGTGAAGTTTTTGAATTTGGTGGTATTGAGCCAAACCCTGAGTTCACCACCTTGATGAAAGCCGCTGATATGGTGAATGAGCACCATATCGACTTTATTCTAGCGGTGGGTGGTGGTTCCGTCATTGATGGCAGTAAATTTGTGGCACTGGTCTCACACCTAACACAAGATGATGGTACCGTGTCGCGCGACCAAGCTTGGGAAGCACTCACCAGCTATACCAGAAACATTGATTCAGCGGTTGACTTAGGTGCGGTATTGACTATTCCAGCAACAGGTTCTGAGATGAATTCAGGTGGCGTGATTAATTACAGTGAACGTAAAGCCAAGCTACCCTTTGGTAACCCATTGGCCTATCCGAAGTTCTCAATTTTAGATCCTACTAAGACCTTAACCTTGCCTGAACGTCAAGTAATGAATGGCGTGGCAGATGCCTTTGTCCATGTCATGGAGCAGTATTTAACTTATCCAGTAAATGCTAAAGTCCAAGATGCTTTTGCAGAAAGCTTGCTAAAAATATTAATCAGTGAAGGTCAAGCCGTTAAAGCCAATCCAGAGGATCTGGAAGTACGCAAAAACATCATGTGGACAGCAACCATGGCCTTAAATGGTCTAATTGGTACCGGCGTACCTCAAGACTGGACCACACACATGATTGGTCACGAATTAACCTCTCTACACAGCATCGATCATGCCCGCACGTTAACCATAGTGTTGCCCTCAGTGATGCGTGAGTTAAAAGACAGCAAAAAAGACAAGCTTTTACAATATGCCCGCAATGTCTGGCATATCAGCAGTGACACTACCAAAGACGATGACGCCATCATTGAAGAGGCCATTGTGCACACTGAGCGCTTTTTTAAGGATTTAGGCTTACCGGTAAACCTTGCTGATGCCAACCTAGATGAAAGCGCCATTGAGCCTATTGTTCAGCAGTTACAAGCACATGGTATGACTAAGCTTGGTGAGCATAAGACCAATGATTTAGAAGTTTCACGCCGTATTTTACAGCGTGCAGCCCAAGCTTAATTGCCACTTAAAGCCACTTAGCTTAAGTCATAAATTAGGTACAAAAGCACCACATAGGCACAGCCGCCCTACTCTACAATAAAATAGGTGGCTGCGCCCCCACCTCTAAAGATTTTCAAATAATAAAAATAGCAGTCCATTGATTTGGCTTAAATATAATCTGGCTTCAACAACCGCTGCTGCCTACCTCCCTTAATAACAATAAACTGCATAAATACACCAAGGATTTCCACTTATGAGCTTTGATAATACACCATTTAATACAGCCCAATCAGATACCCTAAACCGTCAAATCAAACTGGCCAGCCGTCCTCATGGCAAGCCAATTGACGATAATTTTGAATTAACGACAACTGACGTACCCCGTGCAGCTGATAATGAAATGTTATTACGCACCCTTTATTTATCGCTTGACCCTTATATGCGTGGTCGTATGAGTGATGCCAAAAGCTATGCCGACCCGCTAGAAGTGGGTGATGTGATGCTTGGTGCTACCGTATCGCAAGTGGTTAGCTCAAACGTTGAGGGCTTTAGCGAAGGCGATATTGTGGTTGCCTATGGCGGCTGGCAAGACTATAGCATCAGTACTGGTGAGGGCGTATATAAATTAACCCAAGAGATGAGCAACCCTTCTTATGGCTTAGGTGTGCTGGGTATGCCAGGCTTCACCGGCTATATGGGATTAACTGATATTGGTAAGCCAAAAGCAGGTGAGACCTTAGTAGTAGGCGCAGCAACCGGTCCAGTCGGTGCGACCGTCGGTCAAGTGGGCAAACTACATAACCTAAAAGTAGTGGGCGTCGCAGGCGGTGCGGATAAATGTAAATACGCCGTTGAAGAGCTCGGCTTTGATGTGTGTCTTGATCACCGCAGCGATGACTTCGAGGCGCAGCTAGCCGCCGCATCTCCTAACGGCATTGATATTTATTATGAAAACGTGGGTGGCCGTGTATTTGATGCGGTACTGCCTCTACTGAATGCGCACGCTCGTATCCCTGTGTGTGGTCTTGCTGCTCATTACAATGAGACCGAGCTGCCTGAAGGCAAAGATCGCTTAAGCCAGCTCATGAGCCTCATCTTAAGACAGCGTCTAACCGTTAAAGGCTTTATTATCTTCGAAGAATATGGTGATAGCTTCCCGCAGTTCTTACAAACCATGGGCAAATGGGTCTCTGAGGGCAAGGTAAAAACCAAAGAGCATATCGTTGATGGCCTACAAAATGCGCCAAAAGGTTTCGTGGATATGTTAGAGGGCAATAACTTCGGCAAAACCGTGGTTAAAGTCGCTGACCCTAAATAACTGAATTTATAAATAAATGACCGAATTTTAAAAACAGATCTTTGCTATAGGATAACTGATGAAAATATTAATGGTGCTTACCTCACATGATAAATTGGCAGAAACGGGTAAAAAAACCGGTTTTTGGTTAGAAGAGTTTGCCGCGCCTTATTACGCCTTTAAAGATGCGGGCGCTGAGATTACTTTGGCCTCACCTGCCGGCGGTCAACCGCCGCTTGACCCAAGCAGTGATACCCCCGACGCTCAAACTAAATACACCGATCGCTTTAAGCAAGATAGCGCAGCCCAAGCGCATTTAGCGACGACTCATAAGCTTGCTGATATCAATGCTGCGGATTATGACGCCGTCTTCTACCCAGGCGGTCATGGCCCCATGTGGGACTTAGCGGTTGATCTCACCTCAATCGCTCTTATCGAAGAATTTGTTAAGTTAGATAAGCCAGTTGCCTTCGTTTGCCACGCACCTGCTGCCTTAAAGAATGTAAAAATCGATGGCGAATACTTGGTAAAAGACAAAAAAGTCACCGGCTTTAGCAACACCGAAGAAGCAGCGGTTGGCCTAACTGATGTGGTGCCGTTCTTACTAGAAGATGCGCTACAAGCAAATGGTGCTCATTACCAAAAAGGTGCGGATTGGCAATCTTACGTGGTCGAAGATGGCATACTTATCACCGGTCAAAACCCCGCCTCATCTGAAGATGCGGCCAAGCGTCTTATTCAACGTCTACAAGCTTAAGACTCATTATTACTAAGGCTAATATCATGATTAAATTACATCACCTCAATCAATCTCGCTCACTGCGCATATTGTGGCTATTAGAAGAGTTGGGTCAACCCTATGAAGTGGTCAGCTATCAACGTGACGCGACCACGCATCTTGCACCACAAAGCCTAAAGCAGGTGCATCCCTTGGGTAAATCACCTGTCATCGAGCTTGATGGCCAAGTGCTTGCAGAGTCTGTGGCGATTACGGAGCTATTAATTGAACGCTTTGCTGCTGATACGTTGCGTCCTGCGCCGCAAAGTGCTGAATATGGCAAATATTTACAGTGGATGAACTTTGCTGAAAGCTCAATCATGGTGCCTTTATTGCTTGAATTATTTGTTAATAAAGCAGGCATCACTGACAATGAGTTTTTGTCAGGCTATATCGCCAAAGAAAAGCATAGTTTATTAAGCTATCTAAATGATGAGCTTGAAGGTAAATCTTTTATCGTATCTGATAAGCTAACCGGTGCCGACTTTATGCTGTCATTTGACTTAATTATGTTGGCACAGCGCGGCTTATTGAATGACTACCCCCATATCAAAGCTTATGCAGATAGCCTATCTAACATTGACAGCTATCAGCGTGCCTTGCAGTTAGAAGCGCAGTATGATGCGTCAAAATAAGCTTTAGTTAAACCATAATGCTTATAAAGACACCGGCCATAAAAAAACAGCTCCTTATGACTAAGAGGCTGTTTTTTTATGCGGTAAACCCAAATCTTTACAAATCAGTGAGTTTTATACCCAAGCTAAAGTCTCTAACAAGAAACATACTTACCTTCGGTATCAATACACATCTGTGCGCCATTGGCTGTATTGCCGACCCAGGCTTTTCCACCCGTGAACATAAAGGGTTGGACACCTTTATAATTAGCACCGCGAATACGCTGAACTGTAGACTCGGTATAGTTAAAAGGAATAACCAACTCACCTGCCAGGTTTACAAATCCCCACTTATCTCCCATACGTACGCCTGCTAACCCTTCAGAAAACGGGGTGACCTGATTAAATGAGAAGGTAATCATCGGCACACCGCTATAGTTAACGAAGCCCCATTTACCATCGCGCTGTTCAGGCTGCCAAATCTCCGGACCCGATGATGCACTCGATGACATTCGAGCAACCACAGGGCCTGAGTTGATGGCCTCTGGACGCTGAAGCGCATTCAGTGCCTCTATTGCTGACTGGCTGGTAGCCACAGTTGTGCGCGGCGCCGTAGTGCTAGGTAGCGGCGCTTTAATATTGGTGGTGGTTTTGACCACAGGTGTTGACGGATTACGAGCCGTTATACTCTGAGTCGCAGCAGATGCAGGCGCTGCAATGGCTTTACCATATGCATCAATCCACTGCGTACCGGCACGGGTCGTAATCTTGGCTCGGTTGCCAGAAAAGTCACTAATACTGACATAATTGGGCGAAAACGGTAACACCACTGTATTGCGAATATCAATTACCCCAAACATACCCCCTTTTTTGACCACAATGCGGTTGCCATTAGCAGCACGAGCCCAGCCTCTGGTTTGACTGTCACCTCGGATGACATCATAGACCGCGGGGATGATTTCTCGGCCCGCTAAGTTAACATAACCAAGCTTACCCATACGCTGCACAGGTATAAGGCCCTCACTAATTTTGCTGACATCGACACCGGTGTAGCGAGACAAGTCAGCAACTCGCCTACCCCTATTGTCTAGTAGTGCTACGGGTTGGCCTGAGTCTTTGAGTGCCAAGAAGTGATTGCTGCTTGAGGTACAAAACACATTGGAGTAGTAGCTTTTGGGCACCTGACAAGCGGCGTAAGCTGGCACACTCATAGCGCCTAATGTGGCAGTCAGTGCAGCGGCTTTAAGCCAAGGGCTGCTCAGTTTTAGCCAGTTATGGGTTTTTGTGGCACTGATAGCTGTAGTATTGGCTTGCGCCGTTTGAGAAGAAAAATGGTTTTTTACACCGTTAACAATTTTTATCATAGCTTTAGATGATGCATGAGGTTGTGAGTTTATAGGATTAAGAAAATAGCAGATATGTGGCGTAGATACCATGTAAATAATAATTTGTTGCAAACAAGTAGTAATAAAGCAAGCCTATTTCGCCTACTTTTTATTATCAATATTTTTAATATTAATCATGGCTTGATACCAACCATAGCTCTATTTGTTTGAACTGATGTGTTATTCCATGCCAAAAAACTTCTGCTCAAGCCAGCGGTTCATAAACACATTATCTGGATCATATATCTGCCTGATTTGCAAAAAACGCTTCATTTGCGGGTATAATACTTGCAGCTCATCACTGCTTAATTTATTTATCTTGCCCCAATGCGGACGGCCCTGCCATTTTTTCATATAGTCATAGAGCCAATTAAATAACGGCTCGCTGTCCATGCCTTTATAGACGTGAAAAGACAATACCGCACAGTCCTCACCCTGAGTTGGGCTTAGCATCCCTATCTCTGCTTTATGAGTGCGTACTTCGATAGGAAAGTGTGAGTGCTTATCATCTTGTAATAAGATGTCGTTAATCTCAGTAATGCATTGATCAAAGTCTGACAGCTTAATAAAATATTCCGACTCATTGAACCTGACCCCACGCGGTGTCGGAAACACTTCATAGCTATAACCTTGCCGGTGGGTATTGGGTATAGAGTTTGCTGATATTTCACTGACCTTTTTGGTCAGCTTAGGGTTCATTCTTGCCAACTCAGAGAGCAGATAAAATGCACCATTGAGTATGACGATACTTTCAAAATAATCTTTGAGCTTTTGTGCTCGGCGCATGGGCTGTGGTGCCACAACAGATAAGGTCTTCTGCTGTATCTTATTGGTGCCTGGGAATAAAAACCACTCCATATGTCTATGAGCACGTGCTGTATCATGAAACCCTGCCAATCCTTGTTCAAAGTCTATTGGCTCATTGCTCTCTTTTAGACCATATAAATCGACCACTTTTAGGGTAAGCTTGGTAAAGACGCCAAGCATGCCCAAGCTGACATGTAACGCATTGCCCAGCTCATCGGTATCCGGGTCGCCTCGATGATGCGTATGCCGCTGACCTTGACCATCTACCCACTCCCACGCCACCACTTGACTGGACAATGAGCCAAGCCCAATACCTGTACCGTGAGTACCCGTACTGACCGCACCTGCGATAGTTTGTGCTTGCACATCACCCATATTCTCAAGTGCCAAGCCATGCTTTGCCAAAGCCGGACCAATCTCATGCAGGTAAGTGCCGGCGTGCAAGGTGACCTGTTTGTTGGGTTTGTCTACTGAGATTATGCCACGCATATTATGCAGGCTAACCGCAATCTCCTCAGGTTTGGCGCAGCCGCTAAAAGAATGTGCAGCGCCGGTAACCCGCACCCGCTTTTTATGTATACGTGCCTGTTTGATGATCTCTTGCAGCGCTTCTACTGAGCTTGGCGAGAGCTTTTGTTCTGGCGTAGCGGTGACATAGCCGGACCAATTCTCCCACTGACGGCTTGCCTGCCAGTGTCTTAATGAAAACACAGTCCCTCTCCTCGATAAGTTGTCATAACTTGAGCAGCGCCTTCTACGATTAGCGGCTTATTGCCACGGTAGCACACCAACTCATTAAAATGCTCAGCCAGCTCGCCCGCTTTGGCATGGCGACACCAGACGGCCTCTCCGATTGTTGGCATATTGCCTTGTTTGATTACTGCCTCATCTACCGCAAATGGGGTTTGAACCTCTCCAAACCCTTCATCGGGCAGTAAGCTTAAGCCTGGAGGATAATGCACCACAGGCACCTTATCGGTACCGATAGCGCCTGAGGCAATAAAGCCGCCCCCTTGACAAGTAATGACCCGCTTTTCAGGCTGACGAGTGACTGGCAACACAAAGCCTGCCGCCGGCTTAAATTGCTGCATACTGTCCATATAATCAAAATAGGCCGGCTTATAATACGCAGAACCCACCGTAATCTCAGTCACTTCAGGCTGGCTTGAGGTAAAGTCCATACTGCCACTGCCGCCACCATTGACCAATTTAAGCGGATACCCCTGTTTATTAATCCAGTGCACCATACTTGCTCGGCGGCGACTGACTTGTCTTTTTGAGCTATTTTTTAACAGCTTAATTGCCGGCGTAATCAGTGACTTACCCGGCAGATGCTCTGCCAGTCCAGCAATTTGAGCCTCATAACCCATCATTGCAGTGATTGTTATATGCGATAAAGAGCCTGCTTGTTCTATAAGCGTTTTGACATCGCTTTTGCGCATCAAGGCGGAGCGCTTAGTACCAAAATATAGCTTAGGCAGTGGCATAGACATATTGATATCTAAGCAAACCTCAACGGATTGCTGCTGCTGTTTGCCTATCTCATTTAGCAGATGCAAATGCTCAATGCGATCAGCCATCCAAATCATAGTCGCCCCTTGCTGATTATATTTCAGGGCTTCTGCCATGCTTGCTCTGTCTAAAGTTGGATAAGCACATAGGATATTATCAAAGCCATTTTGCAGCAGGTACACAGACTCAGCAGCGCTGTAAGACATAAGGCCAATAAAGTGGGGGGTGTGTTTTTGGATATAACGCAAGACATCCATAGAGCGAATTGACTTAGTCGCAATGCGTAGCTTAACCGCTTGGGTCTTTTGATTGACCAATTTAATATTATGATCGAGTGCATCCATATCTAGCCAAGCACTCACCCTTGGCGGTGCTGGTAGTTGGGCAAAGTCCATTTTTGCTCTCCTGTATAATAACTTCATCACAATCACAGCTCGGTTTATCGCCTACCACCGAATATTATCATTTTATACTAACAGATTATGTTAGCCAAAGCGTTAAAACATAAAAAAAGCAAGGCAGCGCTGAAGCCTGCCTTGCTCATATGTTGTCTCGTATAAAATTTTTATAGGCATAAATGACACATCATGTCGTGTCAGGCTGAAAGACCTAGGATAGCGCTTCAAAGTGTTGTTGAATGTAGGCTTGACCTTCAATATCTAAACACTGAGCTAGGCTGCGACTCCACTGCGGCTTGCGGTCTTTGTCTATCAGTAAAGCACGTACCCCTTCACTAAAGTCAGGATAATTGACGCAGTGCAGCGCCACATTGGTTTCAAGTGCCATAATTTCGGTTAATGACAAGTTGTGGGCGCGCTGATACATCTCGTAAGTAATGGCTTTGGTCACCGGACAACCATAGTGATAATTCCCCACGGCCGCCTGAAACCAGGCACTGCTGGCAAACTCTGGATAAAACTGCTCAATGGCCGAGTCCGACTGCAAAATAGCATCAATTTTATCCAGACCGCCACAGCTCATTAAGCGCTGTATCGGCACCATAAACTTAGCAATATTGCTTGGTGCAAATTCGACGCTTTTAACAGATTGCTTGCTAAACTCGCTGAGGGTTTTGGTCGTGATTTGATGCAGCTTACTGCTTAGGCTATTTAGAGTGGGTTGACCCAAAGCCTCGCGCCAATCTGCCTCACATAAGCTTTGCAGCATGGCATCAAAGTGTTGGCTGCTCATTTTAAAATCAGCCAAATTACACAGCAGTGCGTCATTGGCGTTGGCGTCCGCACCGGTCAAGCCCATAAACAGACCGGTCTTGGCAGGAAATCGTTGTAAAAACCAGCTGCCTGTCGCATCAGGAAACAGGCCGATATTCACCTCTGGCATCGCCGCACGGGTGGTCTCGGTCACAATGCGGTGGCTGCTACTGCTTAATAACCCCATGCCGCCGCCCATCACAATACCGCTGCCCCAGATAATAATGGGCTTGTGATACTCATGCATTTGAGTGTCTAAATGATACTCACTGGCGAAAAAATCAATGGCCTCTGGCGGCGCAATGCCCTCTTTATCCCACTGCTGGCGAGCTTGATACAACTGACGGATATCGCCACCGGCACATAATGCGCGCTCGCCTGCCCCGCGTATCACCACTGCCACAAGATTATCAAGCTTCTCCCACTGTGTCAGCTGTGCGCTTATTAGCTTGCACATGTGAGTGCTTAACGCATTGAGCGATTTTTCACGGTTTAAGCGCACCAAGCCGATGATTAGGCCTTGCTTAATTTGGATGCGTTCAAATACCACTTCTTCGCTATCAGCAGCCATTATGCCCTGAGCTGCTTCACTTTTATCATTAAATTGCATGTCAATATTTGCCCCAGTTTCAATAATTTTATAAATAAAAAAGATAACAGCAATGACCATAAGCACAATTAACCGGCTTATGGCCTTGATGCCTGTGCTTGCTTTATCCTTATTAGTGGGTGTGACATTTGCCCATTATCACACCTATTTTTCATAAGGGGGCTATACTAACATATTGATATTTACACAAAAAGCCGCAGCATAAGGGCTACGGCTTTTATTTTTATATCTCATTCATTGAAGCAATCATTGAATTGCGCTTCCTGATGATCTGCTTAACTTAAATGGTTGTTTGACCCACATATAGCTCACGCATGACTTTTTTGTCATGTTTGCCCACTGAAGTCTTTGGTAATTCATCAACAATCTTGTAGTATTCAGGCACGCCATACTTTGGAATCATGCCTTTTTCGGCGGCTTTTTCGGCAATGGCTTTAATGTCCTCAACCGTTACATCCTGGCAGTTTGGCTTTAACACAATCGCTGCCAGTGGACGCTCGCCCCATTTCTCATCGCGCACACCGATAACGGCCACGTCTGCGACAGCAGGGTGTAGTGATAAAATGGTCTCAATCTCCAAGGACGATATCCACTCACCACCCGACTTAATCACATCTTTTAAGCGGTCGGTAATCTTTAAGGTACCATCTTCAGTCATAAAGGCGATATCTTGAGTATGCATATAGCCGCCTTGCCACAGCTCCACGCCAGCATCGGCATTTTTGAAATAGCTCTGGGTCAACCAAGGCGCGCGCAGTACCAGCTCCCCGGTTTGCTTACCATCGTGCGGTAGCGCATTGCCATCACCATCCCAAATTTTGGCCTCCACCATTATGACCGGCTTGCCGGTTAGGCTACGTCGCTTCGCCTCTTCCTCTAGACTCATCTCAGGATCATCTGATCTAAATTCAGTCAAACTAATCAGTGGCGCCGTCTCCGACATGCCATAGCCGGTATATACCTCAATGCCGGCTGACAGGGCTGTTTTTGCCAAGCCTTCGGTTAAGCGTGAGCCGCCAATGATCATTTTTAGACCATCAAAGCGCTTGCCTTCAGCTTCTGCTTGCTTCAGTAACATCTGCAAAATAGTCGGTACGCAGTGGGTGATACTCACCTTCTCGGTTTCAATTAAGTTTAGCATCACATCAGGCATATAACGACCCGGATACACCTGCTTCATGCCCAGCATGGTTGCGGTATAAGGAAAGCCCCATGCCAGCACATGGAACATGGGTGTCATCGGCATATACACATCACCAAGCACTAACCCTTGCTTTTGTGGCAATATACCCAAGGTTGCCGCTTCTGCTAACGCATGCAGTACAATTTGACGGTGACTAAAGAACACCCCTTTAGGATTGCCCGTGGTGCCTGAGGTATAAAAGGTGGTGGCAATGGTGTTTTCATCAAAGTCTTGAAACTCAAACTCATCACTGGCCTCGGCAAGCAGCGCTTCATACTCACCTAACAACCGTGCTTGGTTATTACCAAACACGCCCTCACTACTAACCCCATTGTCATCGAGCCAAATAATATGCTCAATCGACGAGTTCTCAAACTGATAGTCTTTTACCATAGGCGCAAACTCAGAGTTTAGCAGCAGCACTCTGGGCTTGGCATGGTTAATGGTGTACAGCACTTTGTCTGGAGACAAGCGGATGTTGACGGTCTGCAGCACATACTGCGACATGGGAATGGCAAAGTAAGACTCCAAAAAGCGGTGGCTGTCCCAGTCCATCACCGCCACCACATCCCCTTTATCTAAATTAAGACTGTCTAGGACATTGGCAAGCTTACCGATACGTGAGAACAGCTCCGTATAGGTCATGCGTTTTTTATCCGCATAGACAATTTCTTCATTTTGCGAAGTGACTTTTGAGCGGTTTAATAACTGCTTGATGGTCAGTGGAAATTGGTAAGCATGGGCAGCGGCGTTGTAATGATTCATCATTCTAATTCCTTTTAAGTGTATTTCGTTAATGCCCCTACTGTAATACATTCAGTGTTCGATTTCTATAAATGTCTAAAAAACAAGTCAATAATTTAGCGTATCGTTGTATTCAACTGGCGTTTGTTGTCCAAGAGCGCCGCCTATGGATCAGACATTTTTAGCCGCTATTTACAAACAGCAAGAACAATTGCGCTTGGTTTTTGACATTTTTCCAATGCCAGGGTTAAAGCTATTGGTGGGATCTAAGCGCTGATAGAAGTTTTGCAAATCAGGCTCTGCTTCATATAAGTGACCCACATTATGCTCAGCAGGATATTTGGCCCCTCTGGTGTTTAAAAGCTCAAGCATGAGGTGTTTGACCTGCTGAGCATCGCTGCCTTTTTTTAAGATATAGTCTTGATGGAACACGTAACAAAAGAAATGTCCGTAATACAGCTTCTTCTCCAAATGCTGATTAATCTCTTCTGGTAGCGCTTCAAACCAAGCTAACTCATTACGAGGAATGGCGATGTCTAGTGCCAATATATCGCCGACCTCCTCTTGATGTATCACCTCATATCTTAAAGCGGCGCCAGCAGCGGCAAAACGATGTAAAAACGCACTTTCTGATTCCTCATCGCTGCACTCAAAATAATCTCCGGTTGTCGAGTCAGCAAAAAACTTCTCCAAGAATACCTGAGCCTCTATTATGCCTGCATCGCTCATTTTTAGGATAAGATGATGCTCGTACTTATTGCGATATTGCGTCATTCGCTTGGGCAAATGGTTGGGGAAAATATTGGCAATAAACTGCATCACTTTATCGGTGAAATGTTTTGGCATCCAAGACCATTTGTTCAGCTTCGCATCAATAGCGCCTTTGATGGAGAACAATCTGGGCAAGGTATCGGTGCCTAAATGCTTAATACTTAAAAAAGTATCTTTGCCGTATTTGGTTGAGACATCGAAGATATCACGGTGCATATACTCGCCAACTTCAGGAATGTGGGTAAAGCCTGAGAGTATCTGTCGTCTTAACTGTGCAAGCTCACCAATACTATTGCTGCCGATATAAAACGTTTTTTCTTGGGCAGCTATTGGATAAGTATCTAGGCGCACTGCAAAAACTGCCAGCTTGCCGGCGCAGCCACTGGCCTCATAAAGTCTTCTTTTGTCTGCATTAAAGCGGCTTGGCGTATCTGCATCGACATCTTTGACACGGGCCACATACTCTTTGTCCGAAGCCATTTTGCCATTATCTGACAGCTTGGTTTTATCAAAATTACCGGTTTGTAGATTGGTTAGGATTTGCTCTGGCGACGTCCCAAGATCGATATTTAAGTGATTGACCAATATCAGCTCACCTTGTTCATTGATTTGAGCAAATAACGCCAGCTCAGTGTAAGCCGGTCCTCTTTTTACCAAAGCGCCACCTGAATTATTCGACACGCCGCCCACGATAGTCGCGCCCAAAGTCGATGATCCTATCACTGAGTGCGGCGCTCTATTGACCGCCTTGAGCTGCTTTTGTAACTGATGCAATGTGGCGCCTGGCAAGCTGATGACCTGCTGGTTATTATTGACCAAATACAGCTGATTTAAGGCCAGTGTATTAATAACAATAACCGGTCGATCATAATCCTCGCCGTTGGGTGCTGAGCCTTCTGTCAGACCTGTTTTGGCCGCTTGCATGATGATAATGCAGTCGCCTGCCACACAGACCTCTAAGCTTTGCCAAATCTGCAGCAAAGTCTGCGGAAACAATACCGCCAAAGCACTGCCGCCACCAGAGCGCCATCCCATTCGGTAGTATTCGTTTTTTGTGGGATCTGCTTGTATATTAGCCGCACCCAACAGTTGGGTGAGCTGTTGCAGCACTTGATCGGGCGTCAGTGTACCCAAAGTCACCCGCTTTGAGGGGAAAATATGATCCGTACTGCCTGCTGATTGAATATCGCTCATAACATCAATGCCCTTGATAATTAAGAATATAAAGTACTGCCCTCACAATGACACCGGTGCATATCGTGTCTCTGAATGTCGCAGCTGACGAGAGTAAAATGCTCTATAGCATTCTACTGGCTACTTAGGGAGTGATATATTGCCAAAACGGATAAGGTTATTTTCCTTTTTTGCTATAATCACCAGTCTATTACGCCCATTGGAGAACAAATATGGTCAAAGCTGATGATATGGTGTTATTCGTCCAAGTGGTCGATGACGGCTCATTTTCTAAAGCCGCTGACAAACTGGGTTTAACCAACTCGGTGGTGAGCAAACGTATTGCTCGACTTGAGGAGAGTTTAAATACGCAGCTCTTGTACAGAACCACCAGAAAGCTGAGCTTGACTGATGCCGGACGGACGCTGTATCACAAAGCAAAAATTGCTCAGTCAGCTTTTCAAGAAGCGCAAAATGCGGTGACCCGTTACGGTGAAGATATGAAGGGGCTAATACGTATTACCATGCCTGTGGTCTCCGCCAATTTATTATTGAGCGATGCTATTGCTGATTTTTGCAAAAAGTATCCTGACATCTCAGTGGAGCTTAATATCACCAATCGACTGGTAGATCTCATAGAAGAAGGATTTGATTTGGCAATCAGAACCGCCAAACTTGAGGACTCATCCTTGATTGCCAGACGCCTTATAGACAGCCAATGGATAATCTGTGCCGCCCCAGAGTACTTAAAGCAGCATGGTACCCCTAAGACACCTGATGATCTGATACACCATGAGTGCTTGATGTATAAATTTAATAATGGTTATAGCAGCGCATGGCCTTTGTATATCGAGGGCACGGAGCAATTACTGGCTATAAATGGCCGCTTTCTTAGCAATCACTTAAGCGCTATCAAACAAGCGGCACTTGCTAACTTAGGCATCGCCTTTTTACCTCAAGCGCTAGTATATGATGAACTAAAGCGACAGACACTGGTTCAGATTTTAAGCCGCTTTACCCGCAAAAAAATGGGCATGTACGCCGTTTATCCCAAAGCTCGGCAGCCAGATCAAAAGCTAAAACGGTTGGTTGATCATTTGGGTGAAGCCTTGCGGCAAAAACAGGCTTATTATTGTTAATGCCAGCCGTAAGCACCTCACAAACTTGGTATAAAAAGACACAAATTATCTTATTTTGTGCATTTTTATACCCATAATCGACAGCTATACTTCTACCTTGTCTACGCCTTAAAACCCATGACACCATTTTTTGTCTAAACGATAAGCTTAACACAGTAAGGCTGTATCTAACTTAGCCTCTCAAAGTTTAGTCTCTCAAAGTTTAGTGTCTCAAAGGATTAACCCATTATGCTATACAGTGCTCTGCTTATCCTAAAATGGTTATTTATCCTGATGTTAGCCATCGTTGTTTTAATAGGCTTATTTTTGCAATTTGCCCCGACATTTGGCGGCAAACCAATCAGTGATACAGCCAAGCGAATCGCCAACTCACCCAACTTTAATGGCAAGACCTTTGTTAACTTGCCGGTATCAAGCGCCGTTATCGCTGGCAAGCTTAATGATATCGCACCTTATATCGCTCAAAAACAGACACAAAACGCTCAATCTGGTGGCTTATTGTGGCAGTTTTTATTTCCTCCTAAGAGTAAAAATCCAAGCTATCCCATAGAGACGGTGCCTCTAAATTTAAAGCAAAAAACAGCCAAAGCGACAACCAAAGCGGTAACCAATCCTCACGTAGACACTACATTAAAGGACGGCGAGTTTGTCTGGCTTGGGCACTCAACTGTGTTGTTTCGTATCTTAGGTAAGCTGCTGATGACCGACCCAGTTTTTCATCGTGCCTCTCCGCTGCCCATTGGCGGCAAGCCCTTTAAGATGACACACCCGCCGCAGGCAAAGGATCTGCCCTTTATCGATGGCGTGCTTATCTCTCATGACCACTACGATCACTTAGACCATAAAGCCATTAAACAACTGGCGCATAAAGTGGGGCATTTTTATGTGCCGCTTGGCGTAAAAGCGCATCTGATACGCTGGGGGGTGGCGGCGGACAATATCAGCGAATATGATTGGTATGAGAGTGCCAGCATCACTGGCGGCGCCTCTTTATCTAAGGATGAGATTACGCTCACCTTTGCGCCCACTAGGCATTTTAGCGGACGCCGATTAACCGGACAAAACACCTCGCTATGGGGAGCTGGGCGGTACAGTCTCAGCAGCTGAGCGTCTACTTTAGTGGCGATGGCGGCTACTCAGAAGAATTTGCCAGAATCGGTGAGCGCTTTGGCGGCTTTGATGTGGCCTTTATCGAAGATGGCGCTTATAACCAGAGCTGGCGCAACGTTCATATGATGCCAGAAGAGTCGGCGCAAGCTGGCATCGATGTTCAGGCAAAAGTCGTGCTGCCAATCCATTGGGGCAAGTTTGATTTATCCGTGCATCACTGGCGTGAATCGGTTCGACGACTCAAACTTGCCTTCGATAATTACAACAGCACTCAGCCTGCCAAACACAGAATCAAAGTGGCCACCCCCCGTATCGGCCAAGTCTTCACCCTCGACACACTACCCACCGCGCCTTGGTGGGAGCACAAAGCCTCATAGTAGAGGTTATCTTTTTAACGACAATATCCGCTGTGTTTTATCACCAAAGCGGCTCAATACAAAAGTGGAAACTGAGACAAATTGGCGTAAATGACTGCGCCAATGAGTACACAGGCGGCGCCAAACCATAGCAAATGACGCTGCGGCTGCGACCAAGCAACCGCCCAGTTGATTTTGTTTTTTGCGCTTATCCATTCCATCACGCTAATGGCGACAGTTAGCCACAATGTACCTACCAAATAGCCACCCATCACATCACTTAAATAATGCTCGTTTAACACAATTCGGCTTAGGCCAATTAAGAGACATAAAAATATGGTGACGGCGCCAATGCGTATTTGTCTCATAAAATCTGTGCTAAAACGGATGCTCAAATAGGCAATAAACCCATATAACGCCACACAAATTGTGGCATGGCCACTGGGAAATGAATAGGTTGCTTCATGGAGCAAAATATCTATTGGCCGCTCACGCTGGAACAGCATTTTGCTTAAAAAAGTAAATCCAGTGCTGCCCAAGGTGGCAATAAGCAGCCCTATAATTAAATAGCGCTGCCCTACTAACCAGCACAATAGCGTGGTCAGCACCATGACCAAGGCGGTAATCGGCGTGGAGGCCAAGCTGGTGATTAGAATAAAAAAATCAATTACCCCTGAATCACTCATGACGCTCATCTGCTGCGAGACGAAATGATCCATCGCCACGATAGACTCTGAGGTGACCACATCCTCGACCAGACCCACAAATAGTGATAACACATAGCCCATTACCAAGACCAATGCGGTCAAAGGCAAGCCATAAAAATGCTCGATATGTAGTCTCTGCCAAAAAAAATGGTACAGCTTAGGATAACTGATCTTTAGCTGAGCTAGGCGCTGCTTGATACCAAATCTTCTTTCCAAAGCGCGGCCATAGTCCAATAACTGTATCCGCACTCTATTGCCATACTCAATCACTGAGTGCTGCAGCGTCCATAAAAATATCATGACAAATACAATCAAGCCAATTAAAAAGGACAGCTGCTGATTGTCTTGAATGAGACTGAGCATAGATGATGGCGACCTTTGTGAGTACTTTTAGGGAGTTTACCATGTATATTTTAGCCACCCTAGTTTATGCCAGATTTAGGCACTGTTAAACTTATGCTTAGATAAACTTATACTTAGATAAACTTACGCCGAGATAGATACCTGTTACGACTTAGCCTTGCTCCATCACTCGCTTTGTAATGGCGGACCAACTAAGTCTGGTTGCAAAATTTGACTTAATAACAATCTACCTATCACAGTCCCTTCACCACTGCGATAACGCTCGATTAACGCGTCACTATATTGTCTTAGATCAACGCTATTATTGGCATTAGGCTTTTGCATATTGGCCGGCAAGTTAACAAAGTCCAGTGGCGGCTTTGAAAGTGGCAAATAACGCTGAAACACATCGACGCTCAGGCTATCAATGTCTGGCTGGCTGGTTATATTATGCAGATACTGCCACTGTATTTGACCGTTATTAGCTAGGCCATAAAGCTGCTCTACGCTTTGATTAAGCGTTTGATCGTCAGACAGCTGACCTTCACCGCTATACACCCCATATATCAGCTGATCAGACTCAGTGTCTATCATAGTTCTCATGGACGTGAGCATTTTTTGTACCAAGGATTTACTGCTAAATGTATTGCCAGTGGCCTCGTTTAGCCTTACCGACTCAGTAGTGCTATTGTCCTTGCTATCAGTATTGGTAGTATTGGAAACATTGACAGCATCAGTCTCGGCCACAAGCTGCGGATACTTGGCACTAAGAATAGAATACAACGTACGGATATAGTCATGATAAGACTGATAATAATCTTGCACTGTTTGGGTGCGGCGAATCACCTGTGGGCTGGCCAACATAAGGCTAAGCTGCTGCTCAGTTAACGCTCCAGAGAGTCTATTTAACTGACGGGGTGCCACTGGTTCAAACTCGTTGACCGGCGCAGATTCATACAGTCTGTCTAAAGCTTGAAAGTGCGCTTTGATTAGCGACTGAGTAAAACCTTGAGGCAACGTACCATCATTTAAAGTTAGCTTTAGCCATTTATTGTGCCAAGTGGTGCCAAGCTTAGTATCTAGATACTCTGAGGTTAACATCGCAAAATTATCGGCCCATAAATAAATACTGCCGGTCTTGGCATCTACATAAATCGGCTGATTGATAGAGATTTTATTATTATGGGCAAAATACTGAGCGCTCATTAGGATCGTAAACTTACCAGCAGCGGGCTGATAGCTGCCTTGAGCATGGATAGACGATGGCTTTAATAGATAAGCCTGTAGCAGTTTGGCTTTTTTGACATCGAGCTTAGTGGGCTTGTGCTGATAATTATCAAACAGGTTTTGGTAATACTCAGAGACCGGTTTGATAGCGTGCTCATCAAGCGCTACACGCTCATCAGCTGTCTGCTCACTTTGTTCATAGTCGCTTTGGTTCTCAGTGTCATACTCATCAGGCTGATTATATTGCCACGCTTGATAAGCCTTGCTACAAGCGATATAAGCCTGTTTAATGGCTTGTCTTTGGGCGTCAAACTGGGCTGATTGCACAGGTTTTTGCGCACCATCTGCCTGCTCAAGTAAGCCCATATACGCCTGATCATGCGTATCTTCGCAGTAAGTATCTAAAGAGTCAGTAACGCCTAAGTCCTCAGCGTTAACCGTGTCAGGTGACATGGCCGGACTGATTTTAATCTGGCTATGATAGCTATAAGCGCTCGTACGCTGCTTGTGTAGTGCCTGCTTAAGCGCTGCTTTTGCCTCGATAGGCGATGCGGCGTTGTGTGATTGCAGCGCTGTGGTTTGACAGCCGGCAAGTAACAGGCTGCCTGCCAGCAAGGTCAGTGATAGCGGCAGTTTTTCGAGTCGTGGCAGCTTTCTAGCCAGTGCGGCGTTTGCTTGCTCTGATCGCTGTGCTGCCGGCTTTGATGCTGTATTTATATGAATATTGCACGTCATGAGAAGTCCTTGATAGCCTAGTTCTGATAAGGGTGATAATTGAGGTAGATTGTAAAGGGTTCGCATAAAGCGCTTTAAAGGCCTTTACTCAAAACGGCTTATTGTGGCCCATAACTGTCCTCATCGTAGCTATCCTTGCGGCAGTCATTATGAGCCTCATCTTTATGATAGTCGTCATCATCAGCGCCCTCATCTTGGGTGACACATGTGGCATCGATATAAAGGTACTCTTCTCGTGCTGCTTGCGCCAAGCTCTGTTTTTGTTTGCTTAGCTTGATCTGTTGTAACCAAGCATTGCCATCGATAGACTTCGGCGCCTTGCTACCAAAGGACTGCTCAAGTAGTGGGGTTAAAGCATGCTGGCTAAAGCTATTGTGGTCGTAGCGTATCTGATTGAGCATTGCCGATTGCATCCCAATAAGGTCACTGCCCAGATTGATACGCTGCTGTTTACCCAATAAGTGACCGGTTTGATCTAGGTAATAATAATTAACCTGATTAAAAGAGATCGGCACTACCGCTTCAATCAGTTGCAGTAGGGAGCCGATATCCCCACTTTGATAACCTTTGTTATAAAGCTGTACTTTTTTTATGGCATTTTTTAGGCCATGGTTGTCAGGGTAGGCCTCAGGATGCGCATCCACATAGCGCTCTAATGCCGTACTGATGTGTTTAAATATTTTGCCAATAAGCTCACCACTTTGCTTACTGCCAAAATACACTTTAATACCTTGGGCTGCCCCAATCTGCTTGGCAAAGTCATCGTTTTGGATGTCGATTA
Source organism: Psychrobacter sp. H7-1 (assembly GCF_904846585.1). Lineage (NCBI taxonomy): Bacteria > Pseudomonadati > Pseudomonadota > Gammaproteobacteria > Moraxellales > Moraxellaceae > Psychrobacter > Psychrobacter sp. H7-1. Next base: position 14,396 of record NZ_CAJHBH010000028.1, on the reverse strand, counting down.
AGCTAAACAGCTCAGGGTCAAGCTCTGCGATACTGTCTTGCATGGCGGCAATGCTGGCATCATAGATGATTGCAGGCGGAATCTGTGAGGTGATGCTGGCAGGCAACCCCAAATCGACTGTCTTCGATATCATTTGATCAGGCAAAGGGGTATTTTCAGGATCTACCAGTGCCATCAGAGGCATTAAGGCAGAGGGGTCAACAGACACACGGCTGTTATTAAAGTCTATCGCAAAGGGCAATTGTATGGTGCCACTTACTGTCGGCGCTGCATAGTCATAGCTGTAAACGCTGTTATACCGGCGCTCTGCTGGCTTGTACTGGCTGACACTATTGAGAGTAAGGTATTGGTACTGATAGGCATTAGCAGCGGCGACCTGCTCAGGTGTCTTTTTACTCATGCTCAGCAAAGCCGTTAAGCTCCCCATGCCCCCGATGCCTGCTTCTGATTTGGCATTATCTTGCTTAGCCGCCTGCATCTCTTCGTAAGTGGCCAACATACGTTTTGGATTATTACGGGTTAAAAAACTGCCTTCTTCATGGCCTGCATAATCTGCCGCCCCATCGTCCGCATCGCTGTCATACCCCTCCTCATCACTGTCAGCAACAGCCGCAGCTGCCTCTTCTATAACAGTCACTTCGCCTGCGTCATCTATATAATAATAAGCATTTGTTTCCTCATCATAATAGACGTCATCACCAGTCACCTCCTCCTCACTATAAGCCTCATCTTCAGCGTGACTGTTTTGATAGTCAATAATGTCTAATACCGTGTTAAATAAACTGTCGGCACCAGCATCAATACTACCCTCAGCAATAAAAGGGGTGAGGTGATAACGGGCTTTTGCTACAGCCACATGCTCGGTAGCCAGATGTTGGCGCAACGCGCTAATAAGCTTATTTTTGGCTTGAGTGTCGCTATCAGGAAAGGCGCTTTGATCAAACAGCTGTTGATATGCCGCTTGATTGCGCTGTAGGGTGTGTTGAAAGGCTTTGCTCTGAGCCTGAGTAAGGGCCGGATCGCTGACTGAGAAGTCTATTAAGTTCGCCGGTGCCGAGGCGCTTAAAACGGCTGTAGACTGGCACCCCATAAGTGATAAGCAAATGCCGCCAATAAGCGTCGCATGCCGTGTGCTTGACGACCTATAGCACAGACCCGCTTTCATATCGGCTCTTAAAGAGCGTTGAGGTAAGGGCTGTCCTTTGCGATGGGCCATAACTTCCTACTTCCTATTTAAAAAATACTGAACACCAAAATTTGTAAATATTTATCTGACACCCTTTTCATATCCTTGATAGTACGCTAATTTTACTCAATACAAAAGATTACAAAGTACAAAAACCACAATAACAAAAACTCTCTGACTGCTTATTGCTTATTTTATAATCTTTGTTAAAATTAAAGCGCTGATCAAGCGTATATGTGTATGTTGCTATCAGCCGCTGTTAACTATCTCTGGTTATCTTTTTTAAGGTTTAGCCGGTAATGTAACGCGTTATAGTTAAAAAACGCTTTATCATTAGCTTTATCATTAATAAATACTTCGTTTTAAGTTGTTGCTCCATCTCATTTAATAAACCAATTAACTGACTAAGACAGCCCCTCCTTGCTTTTAGGAGCGCTTTGGCTGGCCTTGTTTGACGCCAAAAAATGACATTTTTGCTATTTTTGCCCGTCTATTTACGCTTACCTTGCGGTCTGGTGTTAATTGGTTTTTAACCCATCTAAAAGTTAATAAGTGAGATGACGATGAGAGTACATGACTATGAATATGACGAAAAACTAGTTATTGAAGATTTTTTCAATAACACCCTTCCTAAATTCCCCTTTGAGGTTTTGGCGTCACCTTATCATCAAATTGATAAGCATAACTTGAGCAACATTAAGGATCTGTGCCGCCATATTATCGACCCCTACTCTTATGCAGGCGAAATTCCTGCTGCGGTGGACCGGTTTTTGAATAATTTGGCCACCAACTGGCCGCCCTACTTCTCCACTTTTGAATATACCATCACCCAAAGCCAAGGGTACATCGCTTTGATGTATATCTATGATGTCTCGTGCGCCAATTTTGAGTCCACTATAGTGCTCTATACCCGTCAGTACTTGAGCCTAAAAGGTTATATGGATAATCCTGAGGGTGACGACTTTTTTTGTATTCTACCGATGATTATCACACTGCCCAGCGTGATCAACAATGAGGATGAGAGCCTCAATAGATCTTATCGCTTTATAGAGCTGATTAAAAATGCCAACTTGCATAAGGTGGTAATAGTGGCGCTCAATGGGGCACACTTGGTACTGGGCTTATCTGAGATACTCACTTTGAGCTATCAAGGCTTTGAGATTAATCCGCCGCCTAATGATCCCAGCCGAAGACGCTCTTTGTCACATATGGAGCCTGAAGAGTATATGAATGCCATTGAATGTTGGGGACTAGATAGGGTGATTTTGCCACCGGCTATCTTTGAGGTGCCTGATACCTATAAGAGTTAGCAGCCGCGTGCTGCAATTGAGCATATTATCGCCAGCTCAACTTTAATGACCCAAAAAAGGCAAGATAAAAGGCAGAAGAGACTTAATCCATTAGGTCTAATCTGCCTTTTTATATGCCCCCTATAACTGATTTGCTACGTTGATAAGAGCGGGCTGAAGTAGACTATGAGCGCGCTTCAAAGGCATCTTCAAAGATACCCACGATTTGTTCATGAGTGTCTTGAATCGGGTTGGTGAGGCCGCACACATCTTTTAAGGCATTAGTGGCCAGCTCATCGAAATCTTCACGTTTTACGCCAAGCTCTTTTAAAGACTTAGGAATATTAACAATATCTGCCAGTTTTTTAATCGCATCAATGGTATCTAGACCAGCAAGATTGGCGTTATTATCACCCAATACTTTACCAATCACATCTAGCCTGTCTTTGGCCGCTGATTGGTTAAAAGCTTCCACATGTGGCAATAGCAGTGCATTACACACCCCATGCGGTAAGTCATACATACCACCTAACTGGTGCGCCATAGCGTGCACGTAGCCCAAAGAGGCGTTGTTAAATGCCATCCCTGCTAAGAACTGAGCGTAGGCCATGTCTTCACGAGCCTGCATGTTTTTAGGCTCAACTACTGCCGTAGGTAATGCCTAAGCGATTAGCTCAATGGCCTTTAGAGCGCAAGCATCCGTAATGGGACTGGCCGCGGTAGATACATAGGCCTCAACAGCGTGAGTTAACGCATCCATACCGGTTGCTGCAGTCAATCCTGCTGGCATGTTAGACATAATGCCTGAGTCGTTAATAGACAGCATGGGCGTTAAATTGCTGTCAACAATGGCCATCTTAATGTGGGTTGACTCATCGGTGATGATACAGAATCGAGTCATCTCAGAGGCGGTACCTGCGGTGGTGTTGATGGCCACCAAAGGCAGTGTGGGCTTACTAGACTTATCTAATCCTTCATAGTCTTGAATCTTGCCGCCATTGGTAGCCACGACAGCTATCGCTTTAGCGCAGTCATGCACTGATCCGCCACCAAGTGAAATCATTAAGTCTGCCTCGAATGTTTTTAGCTCAGTCAGACCTGCTTCGACGTTTGCCACAGTGGGGTTAGGCTGAACCTCGGTGAACAGCTTAATCTCGATGCCCTTTGATTCTAGCGGCCCCGTAATCTGCTTTACAACCCCAATTTCTTCCAGAATCTTATCGGTTACAACAAATACTTTTTTGCAATTAAATCTTGCCAACTGCTCAAGACCTTTTTCTAATGCACCTTCCCCAATTAAGTTATTAGAAGGCTTGACTTCCTCCCCTCCCTAAAGTGAGGGGATTCCTTCTGCAAGACGGTGAAGCCCCACCGCAAATCTTAGAGTTGGCTACCGCCTTGCAAGTCACACCTTACGTCTAAGATTCTTATTTCAAGCTGACCCTACTGTTAAGATTGTCTGTTGACACGAGCCAGTTTGAGAGTGTGTTTGAAAAACCACCTACCAGTTAAGACACTGCGTACTCGCAATTTATACTTGTCCTAGCTGTTTTTTTGTAGATGGTTTGATTTAATAGATGATTTATTATAGCGGTTATGTCGCCTTATATCCACCCCCTGAAGTGGGTGGCTTTACGGCAACGTTAGATAAAAAATTGTGATAAAGCCATGATAACTTCCCTATTAGTTTGTTTTTTGTTTTTTTTGTTTTTAGTAACACTCAATACAGAGTACAGGCATCTATACGCATACCTCATACTGAAGCTGCGCTGGATAATATAACAGATGTACACTGAGATTTGGAAGGGGTTATGGCTTATAATTTAAAATATATTTTTAAAATTACTTATACCCACATTTTTATCATTAGAATCAGAGCAGTTGCTATTAAGCGGGTTGCTTGATTATGTTAACTGCTTAATGATTAAGGCAGGTAACCATTCTCAGGCAGCAGTTCAGGGGGAAGATTATCCTCGCCCAGTGCTTCAAGCAAATTTCGCTCAATGGTGCGTGATAAAGTGGTTAAGGGCAGTTGATTGGCCGCTTCGCCAAAGGGGTCTGTTATTTCTTCATTGAGCGCATCTAAACCAAAAAAGGTATAGGCAATCACACCACAGACAAAGGGCGTCACCCAGCCTAGCGAGGTGGCCAGCCCGAAAGGCAACATGAAGCAGTACAGATACGTGGTTCGATGCACCAGTAACGTATAGGCAAGTGGCAGCGGCGTCTTATCAATACGCTCACAGGCTGATAGCACCACAGTTAATGAGGTCAGTCTATCATCCATGTTTTGGATCATAAGATCTGAGGTGAGGTTGTCTCGCCGGCAAGCGCCCAGCTGTTGGCCCAGTAATCTCAATAAATACTCAGGTAAATTGCCAGCTTCACGCATACCAGCGTGATACTCAGGTGCCACAAACCTCTCAACATCCGCCCAAGGTGAGCTCTTACGCAGCCTATGACGCAGCGCATGTGTGAAAGCTATGGTCAGATTCACCATCGTATGCTGCGCCTGTTGAGCGCCTGGTTGTGTGTCATCGATAAAAGACATCACTTGACGGGTAAAGCTGCGCGACTCATATACCAGCTGGCCCCACAAGGTTCGAGCCTCCCACCAACGCTGATAACTGGCATTGTTGCGAAATCCCAAAAACAAGGACAAAGCTATCCCCATAAGGGTAAAAGGCGCGGCACTATAAGAAGAAAACGAGCTTGGAATCCAGTGTTGAACTGCGGAGATTATGGTACTGATTAAAATGATAAACAGTACTTGAGGATAAATATGAGGAATAATGGAACCACGTAGCGTAAACAGTATCTTAAATGCATTGGGTTTTTGCAAAACGAGCATAATAACGTTCCTGTTGCGCTAGGATAAATGGACGCGGCGCTTAGCTTACAGATAATTTTTTAGATGTCTATTTTAGCATTAAAATTTTTGTCATTTAAAAGATGAGATAATATCCCATATATTTAAAGACCAACCTATGAGCCGAAGCTCACAGTTCAATCACTTAGTAAAAGGTGTACCCTGATACATAAAAAACTTAAACTCATCACCCCGCTTTTTCCAAATACAGAGGGCGCGGTTTTTCAAAGAGATAGGCTGGCCATCAACTAAGACCTGTGCATAAAAATCACCGGTAACCATAACATAACCCTGCATATCGATGACCTGATTGATGTCATAGTCAAGCTGTTGATACTCATAGAACCCAGACTTAAGTTTTTGTAAATACGAAGACAAGTCATCCATCGCACCACTGCTGTGCACATAGCGTAAATCGGCATCACACAGTGCAGCAAACTCATCATACTGTTTATTTAGTAAATAGTTAAAACGCTGTTGTTCAAGCTCGCTAATTTGTTGTTCCATAACTTCCTCTTTAACCTAATTTTCTTTAACGTCAATTTAGCTTTCAATGTGGCGAATTTTAAGCTTATTTTATTATAAAAAATTTCCCATTACGCACTGTTGCAGATTTTATATTGGTAATATTTTAGTTTGGCCTGCTTATTTTTTATTTGATTTAAGCCAACTATTGCAGTTGGCCAAAAGTCAGATAAACTGTCATAAACGACATAAACAACCAGGATGGGCTATAGTGGTAAAACTGATATTATTGGGGCTTTTAGCAGGGGCTTTTTTTAGCTCAACCTTTGTCATCAATGAGCTGATGAGTAGTGTTGGTGGACATTGGTTTTGGTCTGCCAGTTTACGCTATGTGTTTATGCTGCTGCTGGTCTCGGCCATTATTATCGCTCAGCACGGCATGGGACGCCTCAAACAGCTGACTGAGCTATTTCTGAGAAACCCTATGTTTTGGTGCATCACAGGTGGTATTGGCTTTGGTATATTTTATGCCGGCATCTGTTATGCCGCTGATCACGTCAGTGGTTGGGTGGTCGCAGCCACCTTTATGTTTACTGTGGTGAGCAGTTTATTTATCTTAATGGCATTTGGTCAGCGCTTTGAGAAAAAGATATTTGTGTACGCTTTTTTAATCTTTTTAGGGGTGGTGCTAGTTAATTTAAGCGAAGGCCTAAATGCCGATACTCAAAACCAAGCACCCTTATTTGACATCTTAGTGTATGGTGCCCTGCCAGCACTCATCGCCGCATTTAGCTACCCGCTTGGTAATCAGCTGGTATGGCAAGCTTCCTCCAATGCTAAGCTGTCCTCTGCTTTTTATGCAGATATGGCAGCAGAGGAGCTATTAGTAGATACTGGTACTGGTACTGATACTCATAATAATGCGAATACGCACCCTGTTACGGATAGCCGGGTCACTCGTTATCTTACTGCTAAAATCCCCTCATTTGATACCTTACTGCTGCAAAGCTCATTTAATAAAATATGGCTAATGACGCTGGGTAGCCTACCCTTTTGGTTGATTCTGGCAGTGATCATACAGCCCCCTTTACCTGCCGCTTCTCAGGTTTTTAATACTTTTTTGGTGGCATTATTGGCAGGTGTGGTAGCCACAGGACTATTTTTGTATGCCCGTGAAGAGGCCAAAACATCCAGTGAAGTGGCCGGCGTGGATGCCACTCAAGCCAGCGAGGTTATCTTTGCGTTAATTGGCGGTATGTTTTTATTAAACAATGCTCTACCTTCTGCGCTTGGCTTAGTGGGCGTGGCAATCATTATCTTAGGCCTGGTGTTATTTGCCAAAAACAACTGATCTAGGCAAGGCTATTTTAGTAATTGTATAAACCAGCGGTTAGAGTAACCGTTGATCTTGTCTTTGAGAGCACTGCTCGTGGCAACAAATTGATAAAGATGTCATCACCTTAGCTTGATTTGTCATTATAATGTAGTAAATCAAACTTAGGCCTATTTATTATGACCACTTATATTTTAGACACCGAAACCACAGGGCTGGTAGATCCACATATGACGGAAGCGGCCTATAGCATTATTACCATTAATAATGCAAAAATCGAGGTTATCCAAGCCCCCCGATCCAAGCGCTTCAATCCACTAAAGCCGATAAGCTTAGGCTCTATGGCGACCTCACACATTTGTGATGAGGATGTGGCTCATGAACCGCCACACACAGAGTTTCGTTTGCCAAACAGCGTCGAATACCTAGTCGGCCATAACATAGACTATGATATGGCGGTACTAAAAAATGCCGGCGTCACCCACACGCCCAAGCTCATTTGTACCAAGGCGATGTCAAGCTATCTACTGCCGACTCTTGAGAGTCATAAACTGGTATCACTGCTGTATCACTTTCACCGTCAAGTGGCACGCGAGCAGGCCAAGCACGCGCACGCTGCTATTTATGACATCTATTTTACCCAGCTAGTACTTGGCAGCTTAATTGAGCTTGCCAATAGCCAAGGTCATAACATTACAGATGTTGAAAGCTTGTATCAATTTAGCGAAATGGCGCGCATCCCTACTCACTTAAGCTTTGGTAAATATAAAGGCCAAGCCATTACTGAGTTAGCCGCAAGCTCTGATGGCGCAGGTTATCTAAAATGGCTTATGGGTCAAGACAGCATAGACCCTTATTTGGCTGAGGCTTGCCAGCAGGCACTCAACTCTTAAGCCACTATCGGCGCTTTTGGCGTCGATAAACTAAACACAATAATATCAGCTAGATGAATAACAGCACCGGCCATATCACCCATCGATCTTATCCCATCGGCCTTATAAATAGGCGGCAATGATATTAATCAGTAACGCAATGATGCTAAGGTTAAAAGCAAAGGCAATAATTGAGTGTAATATGGCCAATTTGCGGCCTTTAGGGGAAGTAAACGTAACATCTGCCGTTTGCCCAGAGGTGCCTATTGCCACAGCACAGTAAAAAAAATCGACATATTTAGGTGGCTCGCTGGTACCGGGTGTACTTTTATCTATATCCAAGCTCATTTCAGGAAAGGCCAGCGGCAAGCGTTGGCCTTTTTGTTGTTCAGAAAAATACAAATAAGCATACTGCAGCGCAAATACCACTTGAATCATCAACCAGGCAATAAAAATAGTGGCTATGGTCAAAATCAGGCTCAGTACTAATGTAATATCTTTATAAGTCTCAGCCAACTGAGTTTGCCGAGCGATGGCATAGACACAGATGAAGCTTGAGACTGTGATTAAAGATAAAACAAAAAAGGTGCTTTGCCGAGTACTGCTTAAATGCTTATGCAGGGTATCATGTCTCATCATCACAATAATGCTGGCAATAAATGATAGCACGGTGATATCCCAACCGATAATCAGTGCCGCACTCAATGAGACGTTCCATGTTAGGTGGACCACGCCACCCATCAGGGCACCTATTAGTAAGCTGACTAATAAGCGCCAATGGTGATTAAGCAGATGGGATAAAGCGCTCATTATGCCGGCCTACATATCGACCTTGAGTCGGTCCCAATATTTTTGATACAAGGCCATAGTGGTATCGCCAACATCTTCTCGGAACAAAGCGTGACCAAGTAAGTCATCGGGAGGATAGATGATTTGGTTATTGGCAATATCTGCAGGCATCAGCTTCTTGGCGCTTTCATTAGGTGAGCCATAACCGATCTCTTCACTAATAATGGCGGCATTGTCTGGGCGCAGTAGATAGTCGATAAAGGCGTAGGCATTTTCGCGGTTTTTGGCATTTTTGGGAATGGACATGTTATCCATCCACATAATCACCCCTTCTTTGGGATACACAAAATCAAGCTCAGGCATGCCCTGATCTTGCGCCATAATCACCTCACCATTCCAGGCAAGCCCCAGATACGTCTCCCCTTCCATAAACGGCATACGCGGTGCATCTGAGTTAAAGGTGCGCACGTTGGGCATAAGCTTTGACAGCTTTTGGTATGCCGCTTCAATGTGCTTAGGGTCATGAGTGGTGGCGGGATAACCTAAGGTTAATAGCCCCATGGTAAACACATCACGCAAATCATTCATTAGCATCACCCGGCCCTCAAATTCAGGACGCCATAAGTCATTCCAAGAGGTGATACTGTTAATATCAATACGGGATTTATTGACTGCAATCCCAGATGAGCCCCACAGATAAGGCACACTAAACTTGTTTTGTGGGTCAAACGAGGCATCTAAGAAGGTAGGACTTAAATTACCAAAATTACTGAGCTTATTATGATCTATGACCTCAAGCATACTCTCTTTGCGCATCTTATCGACAAAGTCTGTGCCTGGAAATATCACATCATAATCGCCGCTGCCATTCATCAATTTTAGCTTAGCATACATGGCCTCATTGGAGTCAAAGGTACTATAAATGACCTCGATGCCCGTCTCTTGGGTAAAGCCTTTTAGCACACTGTCTGAAATGTACTCGGTCCAGTTATAGACCTTCACCACGTTACCACGCGCGGTATTGGCCAAATCGGCGGTATCACTGTCGGTATTAGAGCGCTGACAGCCGGCTAGACCCAGTCCCGATAAGCCAACCAAACCTGCACCTGTCATTCCCAAAAAACGTCGGCGTGAGAATATGTTGTTATTAGCCATCATAAATCCTTAACGTTTTTTAAGAAGTAGTAATTGAGAGATGACCAAGCCCACCAGTGAAATGGCCAATAATAAGGTACCCACCGCATTGACCTCAGGCTTCACCCCGACCCGCACCATAGAATAAATTTGTAGCGGTAAAATCTCAAAGTTGGCACCGGTATTGAAGGTAGACACCACCACATCATCCAGCGATAAAGTAAAGGCCAATACCCAGCCGGCCAATACCGCAGGCAGGATAATGGGCAACAGTACCGTACGAATCATGGTAAATTCACTGGCGCCCAAGTCACGGGCGGCTTCCAATACACTATTGTCCATACTCGATAATCGGGCTGATACGGTAATCACCACAAAAGGCAGACAAAAGGTAATGTGCGCTAATAACAAAGTTATAAAGCCCAGCTCAATACCTATGATTAAAAACAGTGCCAATAGCGAGATGGCCAGCACAATCTCAGGCGACATCATCAGCACAAACAATAAGCTTTGCAGTACGCTTTTACCCTTAAAGTCATAACGCTGAAAAGACAATGCGGTAAGCCCGCCAATCACTGTGGTAACCGTCGCCGCAACCACTGCCAACAACACTGAATTAATGGCCGCTTGAATCATAGCCTCATTGCTAAACAACTCATGATACCAATGTAAACTAAAGCCGCCCCAGTGATAACCAATCTTGGAGGCGTTAAATGAGAACACCACCATGACCATAATTGGCGCAAACATAATCAAATACATTAGGGTTAAATAGAGGCGAGACAGCCACTTCATTGAACTACTCATACAACTCCCCTATGCCACTTCATTATGGTCAGTTTTGCCAATGCGTTTGCTGCTGGCGTAATAAGCGGCAATCAATATTGCCATCGTTAAGGTCAACAGCACACTCGCTGCAGCGCCAAACGGCCAGTCGCGTGCATCCAAAAACTGCGACTTAATAATATTACCCACCAATAAGTTACGTGAACCGCCTAAGATATCAGCCACATAGAACATCCCCATCGCCGGCAGTAATACCAGCAGCACCCCTGAGATAATACCGGGCGTGGTCAATGGCAATATAACGTGCCAAAAGGTTTGAAACTTATTGGCGCCCAAGTCCTTTGAAGCCAATACAATGTCGTCTCGCAAATCGGTAAATACTGCATACAGCGGCAATACCATAAATGGAAATAACAGATACACCAGTCCACCGATGACCGCCTTTTGGGTATATAAAATCTGTAGTGGCTCGTTAATCAGCCCAGCTCCAATCAGTGCTGAGCTTAACAGCCCGTTGGCCGCCAAAATCAGCTTTACAGCATACAAGCGCACCAGTGAGTTGGTCCAAAATGGAATAATTAACAATAGCATTAAAAACGACTGCCATTTTTTTGATACTCGGCTAATCAGCCACGCAAAAGGATAGCCTAACAGCAGACAAATCAAGGTGGTAATGGCCGCCATACTTAACGAATGCAAAAAAACTTTGACGTACAATGGGTCGATGAAGCGTAAGTAGTTCTCAACCGTTAATGGCATTGCCAAGAACTTATCTTCATCGCGGGTTAAAAAGCTTGCTAGTACCACCAATATATTGGGCAATAATGCAAAAATAATCAGCCAGGCCCAAATTACAAATAAGGTGACCCGCTGAAATAGGCGGCCATTATTTTTGCTGTGACTAATGGCATTAGATAATGTTGATTTATTCATCAGGTAAAATCCACTCCCAGCCATCAACCCAGTCTACACGCACCTCTTGGCCCAATTTATAGTTAAAGTTGGGATCATCTTCGTTGAAATACTCAGAAGCCTTAACCACATTGCCATTTTGCAGACGAATCACAGAGTCTAAGGTACTGCCTTTATAAGCACTATCGATCACGTGCCCGACCAAACCTTCATGACCTTCATTGAGGTAATAAACGCGAATATCCTCTGGGCGTAGCAATAGGTTAATGCTTTGTCCCACTTGCACCGCAAATTTTGGACGCGGCAGCTCACGTATCGGATGAAAGCCCTCTTTTTGCTCAGTGACCTCTACTTTTATGTGTTTATCAGCCACCTCTAGCACACGGGCTTTAAATAAGTTGGTCTCACCGATAAAGTTGGCAGTAAATAAGTTAGCTGGGGTTTCATAAATACGAATGGGTGAATCAATCTGTTGAAACTCGCCAGCTTTCATTATCGCAATACGATCAGACATCGATAAGGCTTCTTCTTGGTCGTGAGTTACGAATACGAAGGTAATACCAAGCTCACGCTGCAAGCGCTTAAGCTCAGATTGCATCTGCACCCGCATCTTAGCATCAAGCGCAGACAAAGGCTCATCAAGCAGTAGCATTTTAGGACGGTTAACCACCGCACGCGCAATTGCAATACGCTGCTGCTGCCCCCCTGATAAGTCTTGTGGGCGACGATTTATGGTATGCTCAAGCTGTACCATTTTTAGCGCCTCTTTTACCCGAGTATCAATCTCAGCTTTGGGCACTTTTTTAAGCTTCAAACCATACGCGATATTGTCATACACATTCATATGCGGAAATAGTGCATACTGCTGAAACACTGTATTAATTGGGCGTTTTTCAGCGGGTAGATGGGTGATATCGACCCCATCTAACTGCATAGAGCCCGTATCCGGCATTTCAAAGCCGCCTATGAGGCGCAGTAGCGTGGTCTTACCACAGCCTGAAGGCCCCAGCAAAGTTAAAAACTCGCCATCATAAATATCTAAGTCGATACTTTTTAGAATCTGAGTATCATCATAGGCTTTGTTTAGCCCACGAATCTGTAGCAGCGACTTTTTTTCGGTGGCGTTGGCTGAAGCCAGTGCCGAAGTTTCATTAAGCGACATAGGAGCGATCTCATATCAGGGTATAGGTTCGTAAGGCTTTATCGTACATGAGCGACACTAAAAATCCAACATATAGCGAAGATTAATTGCAATATCAAAACAGCACACGTGTTGACTCGACAAAATCTTGATGCCTTTCACATACGCTTACTATACCTAATTATGAGCGCCTATGTTTGATGTCTTCATCTACAAACTTTGTACGCAGCTGATTTTAAAGAATGATTCGTCGATGAGTACAGAGAAAGTATCTAAAAAACTAACAAAAAAGACATGTCACTCACAACTGTTCTATAAATAAGAACAATATATTGCCATAACGCCTGTTTATTGCTTATAAAAAATCATCTACTATAAAAGTTAGCACTTCAAGAGAAGAAATTAATTTTAATAACATTTGATAGGCATAAAGATATGGGATTATTAGTAGAAGGTAAATGGCAAAATCAATGGTATGACACCGAAGCAACAGGCGGCCGCTTTCAACGTGATATTTCTCGTTTTAGAAGCTGGGTGACGGTCGATGGTAGCGCAGGCCCTAGTGGTATTGAAGGCTTTAAAGCTGAACCTAATCGCTATCATCTATATGTCTCACTGGCTTGCCCTTGGGCGCATCGTACTCTGATTTATCGTAAGCTTAAAGGCTTAGAGGACATGATTTCAGTCTCTGCGGTGCATCCTTTAATGCACGAGCATGGCTGGACATTCAATGAGGGTGAAGGCGTTATCCCAGACCCAATCTTTAATGCAGATTACATGCATCAAATCTATACCAAAGCCAAATCAGATTATACAGGCCGTGTGACTGTACCTGTGCTTTGGGATAAAAAGAACAACACCATTGTGAGCAATGAATCCTCTGAAATCATTCGCATGTTTAACTCAGCATTTGACGAAGTGGGTGCAAACAAAGACGTGAACTTCTTACCAGAAGAGCTGCGTAGCGAGATTGATGAGCTAAACGACTACATCTATCCAAACATCAATAATGGTGTTTATAAATCAGGCTTTGCTACCACTCAAGAGGCCTATGAAGAAGCGGTTGTTGATTTATTTAAGGCCTTAGATACCATTGAGGCTCGACTTGAAAAAAATCGTTATCTGACTGGTGACACCATCACGGAAGCAGATTGGCGCCTATTTACTACTTTGGTACGTTTTGACCCTGTGTATGTTGGTCACTTTAAATGCAACATCAAGCGTATCGTAGACTATCCAAACCTATGGGACTACTTACGTGACCTGTATCAAGTGCCCGGTGTTGCTGAGACTGTAAACATGGACCATATCAAGACCCACTATTATGGTAGCCATGACACCATCAACCCAACCTTAATCGTACCGGTTGGCCCAGAGATTGACTTTATGACACCGCATGGCCGTGAAAGTTTATCTAAATAAGACTAAGGACAGATTCAAGCAATTGGCTTAATCCACTTAAAAAAACCGCTGATTGCTACTTATTACAATACAAAATAATACCAAACCCAAAATATATAGTATAGTCTACTGATGACCATACCAATACATAACCTAGAAGACCATGACTTTGGCAAACACTCAAAGACTGAGCGCAATCCCAGAGCCCGACTACGCCTG
>NZ_CAJHBH010000027.1:0-40340 GCF_904846585.1 Psychrobacter sp. H7-1 | reverse complement strand
CTTGCTATGAAGCTCTTTAAAGAAGCTTCTAAACTTGGCTCATTCAATACTAGCAAATTGCTTTTCCGTATGTTTCATATAATGAATTAACTTCGAGTTTTTCTACTAATAAAGAATGATAATTTTTATAGTTAGTCACTTACCCGAAAAGAGTAAGCCCCAACTTTAATTTTTAGCATCCTAAATCAGCAAAAATCCACACAAGTTGTTCTTTGATTTAAGCTTTTAAATAGTTGACTTATTACGTCGTCCGTATTAAGTTAATCACACTAAGAGAAGTTTAAGCAATTTGCTTTCCTACTTAGCGAGCCATCCAGTATACCATCAATTCGGTATGTGTCAAGCTTTTGTTTTAATTCGTTTCATCAGGTAACAACCTCTAAATCTTATCGATTATCAATCCCGTTGTCCCGATGAGGTGCGTATTATAGACGCTTTATTTTCTTAGTCAAGGGCTTTTTTCGTTTTATTTGATTTTTTGTGATTCAGCTTGGCGCTGTATACTTTAAATCAAAATAATCCAGTTAGCTTTCAACTGCTTATTTCTAATCAGTTTTTTCAAAACTTGTTTGTGCTCTTAACAGAGCTGCGTAGTATATACCCTTTTACATTTAGGTCAAGCCAAAACTCAAAAAAACTGTTGTTTATATCACTATTTAGACACACTTTTGATTGCGCACAGCTCAGCTTTGCTAGAGTTACCTATATAGTAGGTTTAAATTTAGTCACAAAGCTTAAGCCAATCAGGTTTTTCACTATCTTTAAAACCTTAAAGGATTAGCTATAAAAACTGCGCTAAAATCCTTTATAATAGAAGCAATGACGAATTATTAACTGGCCTTACGGTCAGTTTTTCTGTTTTAATGGTTGTGTTTATTATAATCATCACAATTATAGTGATGGTGTCCTTCTTATTTGCGTTATAGATTATTGGATTTAATATTATGGTTGCAATTACTTTACCTGATGGCAATGTAAAAGAGTTTGACGGTGCGACAACAGTGATGGAAGTGGCTCAAAGTATTGGCCCAGGCCTTGCTAAAGCAACAATCGCTGGACGTGTGGATGGTAAGCTTGTGGATGCAAGTGATCCGATTACCCAAGACGCAAGTGTTGAAATTGTGACCGCAAAAGACAAAGATGGCGTCGATATCATTCGTCACTCTACCGCACACTTACTAGGCCATGCGGTTAAGCAGTTGTATCCTAACGTAAAAATGGTTATTGGCCCTGTTATTGAAGATGGCTTTTATTACGACATTTTTAGTGAAAAGCCCTTTACCCCAGAGGATATGGCCGCTATTGAAAAGCGTATGGCAGAGCTGATCAAGCAAAATTATGATGTCATTAAGAAAATGACCCCACGTGAAGAAGCGATTAAAATTTTTGAAGAGCGCGGTGAAGATTATAAGCTCAAGCTAATCGCAGATATGCCAGAGGAAAAAGAGCTGGGTCTGTATCATCATCAAGAATATGTGGATATGTGCCGCGGCCCACACGTACCAAACACCCGCTTCTTAAAAGTATTTAAACTGATGAAAATGAGCGGTGCGTATTGGCGCGGTGATGCCAAAAATGAGCAGCTCCAGCGTATCTATGGTACCGCTTGGGCAGATAAAAAAGATTTACAAGCTTATATCCAGCGTATTGAAGAAGCTGAAAAGCGTGACCACCGTAAAATTGGTAAAGCGCTGAATTTATTCCATATGCAAGAGCAGTCGCCAGGTATGGTGTTCTGGCATCCAAATGGCTGGACCATTTATCAAGTGCTTGAGCAATACATGCGTAAAGTACAAAAAGACAATGGTTATCAAGAGATCAAGACACCACAGATTGTTGACAGAAGCTTGTGGGAAAAATCAGGACACTGGGGTAACTATGCAACCAATATGTTCACTACCTCAAGTGAAAGCCGTGATTATGCAGTAAAACCGATGAACTGCCCTTGCCACGTGCAAGTATTTAACCAAGGCCTAAAGTCTTATCGTGAGCTGCCAATTCGTTTGGCAGAATTTGGCTCTTGCCACCGTAATGAGCCCTCAGGCTCTCTACATGGCTTGATGCGGGTACGCGGCTTTACTCAAGATGATGCTCATATCTTCTGTACCCAAGCCCAAATTCAAGAAGAAGTGGCCAACTTTATTAAGCTAACCTTGGATGTCTATAAAGACTTTGGCTTCGACCAAATTGAGATGAAACTCTCTACTCGCCCAGAAAAACGTGTGGGTACTGACGAATCTTGGGACATCGCCGAAAAAGCCTTGGCCGATGCGTTAGACAGCTCAGGTCTTGAGTGGGAGTATCTGCCTGGTGAAGGCGCATTTTATGGTCCAAAAATTGAATTTAGCCTAAAAGACAGCTTAGGCCGTGTGTGGCAGTGCGGTACCATTCAGGTAGACCCCAATATGCCTGAGCGCTTAGAGGCTGAGTTTGTCAATGAGAACAATGAGCGTGAAACGCCCATTATGCTGCATCGTGCGATTCTAGGATCGTTTGAGCGCTTCTTGGGCATGCTAATTGAGCATTATGCCGGCTGGATGCCTGTATGGCTTGCACCGCAACAAGTGGTGGTCATGAACATCACTGACAAGCAGGCTGATGCCTGTCAAAATGTGGCCAGCGAGCTACAAAATGCCGGTCTGCGCGCCATTACTGACTTGCGTAATGAAAAAATTGGATTTAAGATACGAGAAAGAACACTAGAACGTATCCCCTATATGCTAGTATTAGGGGATAAGGAAGTTGAGTCAGGACAGGTTAACGTACGTACTCGTGAAGGCGAAAACCTTGGCGTCATGTCTATGGCCGACTTTATCGAATTAGTACAGAAAGCTGTCGCCCAAAAGGGTCGACTAACAACAAAAACTGATGAGGAGTAATACCTATTAAACAGTCAAACCGTTTGAACATCAACGAAGAGATTCAGCAAAAAGAAGTTCGCTTAGTGAAAGAAGATGGCGAACAGATGGGCGTTGTCGATATTGAAACTGCCCGTAAAGCGGCTCGTGATGACAATCTAGATTTGGTTGAATTGGTACCGGATGCTAAGCCGCCTGTTTGTAAGATTATGGACTACAAGCGCTACTTGTATGACCAAAAGCAAAAGGCGAAAGAAGCTAAGAAAAACCAAAAGCAAACTCAGCTTAAAGAGATGAAACTTCGCCCAAGTACTGACGAAGCCGATTACCAGGTAAAACTGCGTAAAATCATCAGCTTCCTAGAAGATCAGGACAAGGTAAAAGTAACCATCCGTTTCCGCGGTCGCGAAATGGCTCATACTGAGCTTGGCCGCCAACAACTTGAGCGTATCATTGCAGATACCGCTGAGATCTCAAATGTCGAGCAACATCCAAAAATGGAAGGCCGTCAGATGGGTATGCTACTTGGCCCAACACGTAAAAAATAATTCGCTAATAAAGCGTGATAAGCCCATCGGTTTGTCACATTTAAAGCAATTAATATTACAGTTATGAACGATACCACCAATTTGCAGCAGCAGATTGGTGGTTTTTTTATGTGCCAATCTATTTTTAGCCTATCCCATAAGGCTGTCTTTTAATGAAGTTCACTTAACCATTAACATTGTTTACTTATAATCAATATCATAGGTTTTCTCTTTCTTGTAGTATTTATTTTATAAGCTTAAAGTTTTTGATACGCCCCTTCTTTACTTTACTTATCAAAACACACTAAAACAACTATAAGGACCTGTTATGCAAGAATTGACGCCTCCAGAAAATGCCACCACGCCTTCTATTAGCTTAACGCCGCCTGAGCCGGTAAAAGAAGTACCCACCAGTGAAGCGGATCAAATTGTGAAGCTTGATCCTAACCAAATCCCTGAGCTAGATGCCAAAGTAGATGCTTTTGTTAATCATGTTTTGACCAACCCAGTACAAAGTAGCGAATTTAAGCAAAACGTGCAGTCTATTCACAACTTGGGTAACCAAGAAATCCGTGAATCGGCACAAGTATCAAACCGCATGCTTGAGCTACCTGCTAAAAGCTTGGACAAAGGCTTATTTGACAACTCCCCTATCGCCAAGTCATTGACTGAACTGCGCGGCATCGTTGAAGACTTAGATCCCAGTAAAAAGGAGCTGACCAGCTCACGCAAACTGTTCGGACTGATTCCGATGGGCAACAAGGTGCAAGATTATTTTCGTCAATATGAGTCGGCGCAGTCACACATCAATGCGGTAGTGACCAGTTTATATAATGGTAAAGATGAGCTGCTTAAAGACAATGCCATGATTGAACAAGAAAAAGTCAACATGTGGAATCTTATGCAGTCCATTCGCCAATATGTGTATGTGGGCAAAAAAATTGATGAGCAATTGGAAAAGAAAGTCTATGAGATTGAGGCCACAGATCCTGAAAAAGCACGCATCATTAAAGAGGAAATGCTGTTTTATGTGCGTCAAAAGAACACCGACTTTTTGACTCAATTAGCGGTCAACGTCCAAGGCTATTTGGCACTAGACACCATCCGCAAAAACAATCTGGAGCTGATAAAAGGGGTTGATCGCGCCACTACTACCACAGTATCGGCACTTCGTACTGCTGTGATTGTGGCTCAAGCAATGACCAATCAAAAACTGGTCTTAGATCAAATCAGTGCACTGAACAAAACTACCAGTAGCCTAATTGAATCTACTTCAGCCATGATGAAGCGTCAGTCTACAGAAATTCATGAGCAGGCCAGCAACAGTACCATTGAGCTTGATAAACTACAAAGTGCCTTTAATAATATCTATGAGACCATGGATATGATTAGTGACTATAAAGTAAAAGCTTTGGATAATATGAAACAGACTGTTGACACCTTGACCACTGAGGTAGATAAGGCGCAAAAATATCTTGATAAAGCCAACCAAAATACGGTCCTTGAAGTTACCAAAGAGATTGATACCAAAAAAATCACCAATCAGACCAATGGTTCTAATACGGTAGATATTGATATCTAATGGTTGTAGCCATCTTATTGTGATAAATTCAAGACATAAAAAAACCCCGCTAATTTTTAATAGCGGGGTTTTTTATTATACGTCTAACTCAATGCTTTGGTTCATTGATTCAGCATTAATTAGATTTTACCGACTAAGTCTAGGCTTGGCTTAAGCGTTGCTTGACCTTGTTCCCAAGCAGCTGGGCATACTTCACCGTCGTTTTCACGAACGTATTGAGCCGCTTTTACTTTGCGAACTAGATCTTTTGCGCTACGGCCGATACCGCCTGCATGGATTTCAGCAACTTGGATTTTGCCGTCTGGATCTACGACGAATGTACCACGTTCAGCCAGACCCGCCTCTTCAATCATTACGTTGAAGCCACGAGTGATACGGCCAGTTGGGTCACCGATCATTGGGAAAGTTACTTTACCAATAGCTTCTGAAGAATCGTGCCATGCTTTGTGAGTGAAATGAGTGTCAGTAGATACTGAGTACACTTCTACGCCTAGGCCTTTTAGCTCTTCATACTGAGCGGCCATGTCTTCTAGTTCAGTTGGGCAAACGAAAGTGAAGTCTGCTGGGTAGAACATGAAGATAGCCCATTTGCCTTTTACGTCGTCTGAAGTGATGGTTTTGAACTCACCGTTAACGAATGCTTCAGCTGAAAACTCAGGGATTTCTTGATTAATAATTGACGCCATGTTTTGGCTCCTTTTTTTGGTGGGTTTAATAAAAATTGTTATTTTGTACTTTGTTGTGATTTATCAATACGACTAAATGCCGTGTTATTTTCTATAGCTTTGGAGAAACTTTATTTTAGAAAATTAAGTCCGCTTGCTTGGCTTAACCTATCATAACGCGATTACATTTCTATGACGTTAAATGTTGTGAGCATAAGTGGTGGTTTTATGTAGCTACTGGTTGAAATTATCCAGTTGATAACCATATCGTTATCTTATAACCCCAATGCTGATAACCGTTTAAGCAGTGCCTGTTGCTAACTACAAGACCTATTATAGCAAGCGTTTATCTTTAATCTATTTTAAAGATTTTAACGTGATGTTTTGTTTAATAAAACATAGACCTACTTCTTATCAAGCTGTTATCATTATACATGGCCCCGTTTAGGAGAGATTTCAAGCTTCAATCGCACAGTTAACTTACTACAGACTTGCCCTATATACTGCCTATCGCAATCTATCAACCGCTGACCAACAAGAGAATTTTAATGATCACTTTAAGACAACTAGAATTTGCCATTGCCGTAGCCAAACACCGTCATTTTAAGCGCGCAGCAGAAGAGTGCAATATTTCTCAGTCGGCGTTGAGCTTAGGTATTGCAGAGCTTGAAAAACAACTCGATACCCAGATTTTTGAGCGCAATAATAAACAGGTGTTAATTACCCCCATTGGCGAAGAGATTTTAATCCGTGCTCAGCGTGTCTTCTCAGAGATCAATGACTTAACCACTCGTGCCCACAGTCATCAGACGCCTCTAGCCTACCCCATGACTGTCGGTATGATTCCGACCATTGCACCTTATTTATTACCCAAAGTACTCCCTGAATTAAAGGCTCAATACCCAAATTTTCGTATGACTGTGGTTGAGCAGCAGACCGAACGCCTGCTCGAACAAGTCCGCTATGGTCATATCGATACGGCCATTATTGCACTGCCTTATGCGGTAGATGGGCTACATACTTTTGAGTTTTGGCAAGAGGATTTCTTTGCTATCTTCCCACAAGACAATCCCATGGCCACGCTTGACACCATTAGTGCAGATGAGCTCGGTGATGCCAACTTGATGCTATTAGGTGAAGGCCATTGCCTAACTGATCATGCACTGAGTGTGTGCTCATTTGACCGAGATGAATTCAAATCCAATTTTTCAGATGCCAGTTTGAACACGTTAATTCAAATGGCATTGGCTGGTATGGGTACCACTTTAATTCCAGAAATGGCTTTAAACCAAGTGCGCCACCAAAACAATGAGGTGGCCACTGTGCCTTTGGCTGAGGCAGGACCACACCGTCACATCGCTTTTGTCACTCGTTTGAATTATGCACGGGTTGATGATGTCAATTTATTAGGCACTATCTTTAAAGCCGCTTTTGAGGCAGACAAGCAAACCAAAAGATAAGCTTAAACTCTTGCTCAACAAAAGCCCCTATCACACTCACAGGGGCTTTTTGCTATGCGCTAAGCTTTGCTAATCTATCAAAATTGATTTGCCTGCCAACATATCATGCCAGCGTTTGTAGTCTGGCATGGCATGCTTTACCTGATTCCAAAAGGCGGTGCTGTGATTGGCATGATGTAAATGACACAGCTCGTGCACGATGACATATTCAGTGCACTCAATCGGATAAGCTGGCAAATACACCGACAGCCAAATACGTTTAGCCCGAGTATTGCAGCTGCCCCATCGAGTGCTCATCTTTTTTATCCGCATCTCGTTGGCGTATGCCCCCACGATCGGCTGCCATTTGGCAAATAAATCTGGCATAACCTGCTGCAGCTCACGGCGATACCAGTTAATTCGCTCAGTCTCGCTCATAGTTAATGATTGCCGCTGTCCCCATAATCTAATAACGGATAGACTATTCGAGGGCGAAGACTCGGTGCTATGACTATCCGGCAATGGACTCTGTATCAAGCTTTGGCGTTTTAACAGTACCGCATGCTGAGCAATCGCCCATTGTATACGCCGAGCCAAAGCGGCCATAACCTGTTTATCACTGGCGTAGTGCGGAGCTGAGACCGACAAGATATGTGGCCTGAGCCGAAAATTGATGTTTTTCACCCGCTTTCGTGTGATTTCAAGGGCAATACCGGCTTCTGCTAACCTGCGCCTTAGTGGCTGATGGTCATCAAGGGGCGGTGTTTGTGATGGCACATGATTCAATCGCATTGAGGTTAGCTATCTACTGTACCTAATGTTGTCAGGTGATTATCAAAAGCATAACTTTGATGCTTTTTTTCAACCCAAATGGATTGGGGATACGCGGCCTGATCTACGCCAATACTGCTCAGATAGCCTTGTCCATCACTAACCAAGAATAGCGGCAAACCAGATGGTATCTGCTGTGTCGCTTGGTATTGCGTTTGGCTGGGCCAAGTGGTGACACCGGCACAATCAGCCAAGGGTGTGTCACCAATCATCATTCCTGTGCTTAAATTAAATACCGCAGCGCAGCCGCCAATGGGACTGGTGGCACATGCCAGATTGTGCTTAGAGTCTACCGCCACGCTGGCGATATAATGATGGAAGCGGTGCCACCCCTTGCTATCGTCTTTAGCAATCTGCAACTCAGTAAACTTAGGCTCACCTCGCCTATGCGTTAACACCATAGGCACGCTCAAATGACGCTCGCCTTGGAACTGAATACCGATAATCACGCTACCATTGTCATGCATGGCCAAATGCCGCACACTCATCTGATTGTGTGCCGGAAAAACCTGCTGCAATAGTTGTCCGGTATGCCGATTGAGATACACCAAGGAGGGCTGCATGCTATCAAGATTAAGCTCTTCGCGTGAGGCTCTTTCGGTTTTTATGCCACCATTGGCAATCAGTAAGCTCTCGCCATCAGGGTGCATGACTATCTCATGGGGACCAATACCATGCGAGGCGTATTCGGCGACTTTTTTATAGCCTGAGGCCACCTCGTATATGCCGATCCTACCGCTAAAGTCAGCCGTATTGTTCTCGGTAACATAAAGCAAGTCACCTTGGAGGCTATAACAAGCATGACCATAAAAATGTCGATCTGTCTGGGCTTTGATGCTGTGGATAACCTCACCACTGTGCGCATCAAGTATCCAAAACCACTCGCTAGGCCGTCTGCCCATCACTGCCACGTGCGGCGCTTGTAAAGCTTTAGAAGCTAAGGGCTGAATGAGCAAGTCATGTACCCGCTCTGGCATGGCGCTCTGCCATACTATCTCTCGAGCTGCATTCAACCCCACTACTGCAAATTCGCTGGTAGTCAGCTCAGCCACGCCGCTTATCCAGGTTACTGAGCTGTTATTTAAGCGAGCTTGGGACTGAACAAGGTTAGCTGGCGCGTCACTTGGTGCCACTATGGGGGTTGCTGCGGTGACTTTACCTAAAGCCTGTCGTAGCCCGTCACGATAATCAGTTAGGCGTGCTTGAGAGTTGTACTGCTTGCGTCCCAAATGATGAGCCCCCACCAAGGCGGCAGTGCCAACACTTGCCAGCCCCAAAGTGGTGAGTGTGTTCTTTAAAGTTTGGGCCAACATATTCAGCCCAGTCTCTTTATCACTACCAATCAAACGGCTTGGCTTATGACGACTGTGTAAGGGAGTCGACATTAATCGCCATCCGTACTATTAAAGCCCACTTGTACCCCAAGCGTTGGCATCAACTGGCGTTTGACAACCTGTGCCAGCTCGGTGAGCTTGTCATACAGTGCTTTTTGCTGCTCTGGGGTGGCTGTGGCCAAATCTTCTGGCAGCTGTGCCAATAAGGTTGAGGTATCAGATAATAGTGTAGATAACTTATCTGCTAAGGTATCTTGGCCATTTTCAGATAAGATGGCCACCAAGGCCGGATCAGTTAATGCCTTATTTAAAGCCGCCACTTTAGCAGTAATAATCTCTCGACTTTGCCCTGCTGCATCCGCTGGCAAGTGACCTTTTTTATTGCCAGTAATGCCTAGCGGCTGATCTAAAGAGGTACTTTTGGTGGTCTCAACCAAAGCTAAAATAGAGTTAACCCAGCGATTTAGACCTTCTTTGTTATCATCAGGGCTACCATAGCTCAGTAAACTCTGCGGTGATGCTTGCCAATCTTGACTGACTTTATCCAATCGATTTGCTAGAGCCGCACTGGCACTAATCACATATTGGCACTGAGATTTATCCAAGCTATCGTTGGCATACAGCACCTCTTCTAATCCGGGTATCCCTTGAACAATGGCGCTTTCTGAGGCCAATTGCTCCGGTGTCAAATTCGGATTGGCGGCAATCAAGTCAATCACCCCTTGGTGCACCAAGCCGCGCTCATCGGGATAATAGTTGATATATAAGTTGCTCATGCTGTCCATCGCTGGGCCAAAGCCGATGATTTCTGCTTGTGCCCAAGCTTTAGCCAGTTGTAACCACTGTGCTCTAAGGGCGGCAAGCTTATCGGCTGCGACCGAACCATCTGCTTGACAGCTTTGAGTCGCTAGTGCGTTCAGAGCTTGGCTTTGTTCTACTACGTTTTTGTAGGCACTGATAATTTGGGTATCTGCGACTTGCTTGAGATAACTCTCAGCACTTGCGTCAGATAAAGCAATGGCTTTTACTGCCGTGGTATCTGCCGCCGTTTCGCTGCTTTCAGTCGCAGGTTTGACATCGGCAGCTTGTTTATTCGCCGTCGGCTGCGCTTCGTCAGCAGGTTTGCTGCAGCTGATTAAAATACCGGCACTTAAGGCCGACAGTACCATAGCGGCAAGTTGGTGTTTTTTCATAAAGATCTCATTGTGATGGTTGGTGCCCTGCGGGCTTTTTTTGTCAAGCAACCCTCAATTGGCCATTAAATAACTGTGCTTGTAGATTTAAAAACACAAGGTTATGGTCTTAAGGGTCATAACGAATTTAAGAAGGCTTCAAACTCAGTGCGGCCTTGTTTATCAAGCTGTAATACTTTTTGTTTATGCGGCTCAGCCTCGCCACCATGCCACAATACCGCTTCCATCAAGGTTCTGGCACGGCCATCATGTAAGAAGGTCGCTTGTGAATCTACTTTTTGAGCCAGACCTATTCCCCACAGTGCTGGCGTACGCCATTCATAAGAGGTCGCCAAAAACTCTACTTGAGCCTCTTTGGGTGGCAGCTTACCTGCTACGGTGCGATCGGCCAAATCCTCACCCATGTCATGTAACAATAAATCGGTATAAGGATAAATCACCTGACCTTGCTGCTCTAAATGAGTCTTAGCCATAGCATCTTGAGCTTTGGGCAACTGATAGCGCGGCGTATGACAATCTTGGCAGCCCA
Organism: Psychrobacter sp. H7-1; assembly: GCF_904846585.1. Lineage (NCBI taxonomy): Bacteria > Pseudomonadati > Pseudomonadota > Gammaproteobacteria > Moraxellales > Moraxellaceae > Psychrobacter > Psychrobacter sp. H7-1. Next base: position 29,382 of record NZ_CAJHBH010000027.1, on the reverse strand, counting down.
TATCATAAAAGCGCTTCTTGCCGGCCAAGACTACTTTGTCATCGGCATTACGGCGATTGGGTACCGATAAATTCTGGGTATAAAATTCCACAAACTTGGCCACCTCATTGCTAACCTCTACCGGCGGCTTACCATCACCTTGATCATCTGCACCAGTTGGGGCGCTTAGACATTGCGGTTGGTTTTTGGTGCAAGACTCAATGGGACGGATACGTGAGGTGAGCCCCATGTCCTCATTAAAGGCGCTCATATTCTGGGTAATAAGTCGGGTTTGTCCCGCTTTCCAGCCAAACTTACCCAGCGCTTTTTCACCGGTCTCAGGATCAATGACCCAGTTGTATTTACCACTAATACCGTCTTTGTCTTTGTCATCAACATCTGCTTGGCTTTTGATGTCCTCAGCAGGAATATACTCAAGTAATCCCAGACCTATCATAGGCAGTGCCACTCGAGGTGAGAGCATCAGTTTCTCATCAAAGGGGCCATAACCTGGGTTTTTTAACTGAAAATTAGGCCGACGCAGGGTGACGACATGACCGTCTTTAAAGGTCACGGGCACATCGCTCCAGCTGACACTTACTTTAGCTTCTGCAGGCACCCCTTGTACACCCCGATCTTGTAACTGACCTCCGTATACCGAGTGTGCAACCTTCTCAATTTGAGACTCACTTAAAGCTTTGCGCTGCGCCTCAGTGACGGCAGGCATGGCCAATCGAATTAATAGGCTGTCGGCATCATCTCCCTCATACAGGGGGGCATGCCCGCGGCCATCTTTTATATGGCAAGACTGACAAGCAGCCACGTTAAATAATGCCCCAAGGCCATCCCGGCTATCGGTACTGGCAGGAGCGACCACCCAAGGCTGCTTAAAAAAGGCATTACCAATAAAAAAGTTACCTTTACGGGAGGCGGCAATGTTCGATGAGGGCTTAGAATAGCTTTCTGCTGAAGTAATGGCTATGCCCGTATCGCCGCCTTGCTTGACCTCTTGGGGATCAAAAGTGACCAGTTTGCTCAGCGGCACACCTGCCAGTGCTTCAATTTTCTGCGTTCGCGCATTGGCTTGAGCTGAGCTCTCCTCTTTTGACTGACAGCCATTTAAGGCCAGCACAGCTACCGCCGATAGCGATAGCCAGACCGCTTTTTTTGGAAGAGTAAAAGCTAAAGCATGAAAAACGGGCGTTTTTGAGGAGGGCGTAGATCGATGGATCATAATAGAAGCCTTACAAAGATGCGGATAGAACACACTAAAAATGGCAATCTTTAAAACAAAAACACGTTGCCAATTCTACACTGGCAACGTGTCTATTTTACGATTTAAGACGAATAAAGTCTTGGTAATAAATTTTGCATCAGTCACTAATTAAGTTCAGCCACGAGCACTTACCTTATGTTAAAACTGCGAGCCTGTATCGGCGTCTAGATTATCAATACCAATACTTTTTGCAGATGACTCTAAGACATCGGTTAAAGATTTTAGATCATTGATGGCAGACTCCATCCAGCCGCGGCGTTTGTTTTGCTCTTCAGCTGAAACGCCTTGCTTGGTAGCTTGACCCACTGTCGCAATCATTTGATCAATTTTAATACCGTTTTTCTCACCCTGCTCAGCGATGGTATTGAAGCTTGCCTCTACTTTTTTGAAGGCGGCATCTAATTGTTCAGCTGAGTCTTTTTGACCGGCATCGATTAGGTACTGTTTAATACCATAATCACCCACAGTGCTGCCAGATACTGTTTTGTATTGGCCATTAAAGATGTTAGCAATACCGCGCGCATTATTGGCATAGCTTAGATGCGTCAAGTCACTAAAGCACTCGTGCTCATCTTCAGTGGAGCCAGTAACGAATGCCACTTGCATACGCTCTGAGGCAAGCTCTCCTAAAGCTAGGCTACCCATTTGATAAAATATCTGGCGTACGGCATTGTCTGAGCTGCGAGCCATCAAGTCACTACGCAAAGTATTTTCAGTATTGGGCTGCCACTGAGCCACCATATCTGTTAAATCATTAACCAACAGCTGGGTGGCTGCTTTTAGGTACTCACCGCGCTTAGCACATACTGCCGCTTCAGCAGAATTGCCCTCGCCACTGGTACAGCTGTCATTGGCCATATAATCGGTAACTGGGCGCTGACCTGCCCCTTCACCCACGCCATTTAAATCCTGACCCCAAAGTAAAAACTCAATGGCATGGTAGCCTGTGGTGACATTGGCTTCACTGCCACCAATCTCATTCATCTCAGCCAAGAGCTCAGGGGTAATGGTCTTGGTATCTTGGCTTGTGCTGCCCACAGTGATTTTGTCTGAATTAATAATATTGTCTTTGCTGTTGTACTCGCCGGCATAGCCGTCTGCAACATAATCAATTAAGGCCTCATCTAATGGCCATGCGTTCACCTGACCCTCCCAGCCATCGATGCTGCCGATAGCGCGCTTGTCGTCTTTGCCCACAAAACCTTCATCAAAACGAAAAACTTCGGTCTGTGAATAAGGCTGGCGAGCAGCTTTATAAGCGGCTTGAGCTGCCTCTAAATTCTGCTGAGTAGGGTTGGCCACTAAGGCATCTACTGCGGCTTGTAATTTTTTGGCTTCACTTAAAGAGTCTTCATAAGCGGCTTGAGCCATATCGGCATAACTGGTTAATAGCTTATTAACAGAAGCCTCATCACCAGCGAGCGTCTGGGTATTTTTGGTCTCTGTGGTTTCATTGGTAACTTCAGCGCTGTTTTCTGCACCACTTGCATTATCTGCCTCTTTTGAACAGCCTGATAAAGTTAAAGCACCAATAAGGGTTGCCATTAGCGCTGTGGTTAGTTTTGATTTGATCAAGTGATTCGAAGTAGCTAAAGCCATAGAGTATTCTCAGATTAGAATTTTTAAAAGAATTGTTGCACAAAGTGCGCTATTTGTTAATGAATTATAATGGTATCGATAACCATTATCAATAATATTATATAAAAACTTAACTAACCTTGAAAATAAACACTTGAAAGGGCATGGCAGACAAAAAAATAAGCCAGTGAATAATCACTGGCCTATGGTTTAGCTATTTGCCCTTAACTGTACCTTAGGGCGCGGTAAGATTAAATTAGTTTACGCTTTGTGGGGCAACAATTTGAATCTCAACACGGCGGTTTTGTAGGCGACCACTTTCAGTGCTGTTAGAAGCAACTGGTTGGTTTTGACCATAACCCATGGTGCGGATACGGTTGCTTGATACACCGCGCTGGATTAGGTAACTTGCTACCGCTTGCGCACGACGCTCTGATAAACCTTGGTTGTAAGAAGGGTTACCTACGCTATCAGTGTGGCCCATGACATTTACTGTGGTATCACCGTACTGAACCATAGTTGAGGCAAGCTTATCTAGAGTATTGTAAAAAGACCCATTAATGTTAGTGCTGTCGTGAGCAAAGGTAATATTGCCTGGCATTACTAGGTCAATGTTACCGGTATTTGGGTTGCGGTTTACTTCAACACCCGTCCCTGCCATCTGCTGTTTTAGCTGTTTTTCTTGGTTTTCCATGTATAGACCAACTGCACCACCTAAAGCGGCACCGATAGCAGCATCACGGCCAATTTTTTCGCCGCCAGTTACTTTAGAGATACCGGCACCAGCAGCGGCACCACCTAGAGCACCCAATACCCCTTTATTGATAGACTGTTGGCCAGTTGCTGGATCAGTAGCACAGCCAGCTAGAGCTAGTGTAGAGGCTAAAGCGCCAATCATTAGTTTATTTTTCATAGTATGTTCCTCAAAGTTATCCGTTAGTTTTATATGTCTTTGCTAAACTGCCTTCTCTGTTGATGACAGAGGTTTTATGACAGAGAATTAACCTCTTCTCATTAGTAGATCACGTTATACGCGTTTTAGACACTAATGATATAGCAGTTATTATAATAGAAAGCTTTGGTTAATATAGTTAGCAAATGTTTCATGGATTATTATGACGTTTCAAGCCTACCTTAATGTAATAATTTGTCGTTTTGCTGTATTACATCTATACAACAACTCGGATTTTTATCACTTTAAGCTATCAGAACTGTGTCATCTGATAGTCCAATATTTTAAACGGATAATCAGTAGATTAGATCTCAAGCAGTCATTGTCTTTAGCGCTTTGGTGTGAATGAGCAGTTTGAGGATAGCCATTGTCATTATGCTCAAGCTTGGTTTACAATCGTAAACTACCTTGTCTTACTAATTAGACATTGGGTCTGCATCCCCACCCTACTCTTTAGCCGGCCTTGTGGTTAATTTTGGCTTAGCTTGTTAGCCTGCTATTGATTAGACATGGCCAGACTAGGCATATGCCTATATATATTAGGCGTATTAAGCCTGTCGCTGAGCCTGTTTTATGCTAATGTGGGCTTTTGCTCAATGCCATTGGGGGCACCCTACTTTAGTTGATTAAAACGCCTTTAGAAATAAAGTAGGGGTTGAACAAGCTTAAAACAAGTGAACTGCGCTGTTACTTCATGGTTTTTGAATACTCTACTTGACTTGGTCTGTCTTATGAAACATAGAATAAAGAATATCTACCAAAACCTACATGCAAAATCGCCTGTTGTGGGTAAGGCGGCATCTTTCACCACCGCTGTGGGCGTGATTGGGGCCAACACCTTATCTTATGGATTGCCTTTATGGCTACTGGGTGCCACCAAAATCGCCACCGGCTCAAGCGTTGCTGACAATACGGTCATTAAAATTGCCAAACACTGGATTACCACTAACAATCGCCTCATCGATAATGTGCTGCCTGAGAGAGATTGGCGTATTGAGCTGCCTGATGATTTAGAACAAGACAAACAGTATCTATTAATTAGTAACCATTTGTCTTGGGTAGATACCAGCATCGTGCAATATATCAGTCAAGACAGACTGCCTTTGACCCGCTTTTTTACCAAGTATAACCTTATTTATATCCCCTTTATCGGACAAGCTTTTTACTTCTTAGACTTCCCGATGATGAAGCGGCACAGTAAAGAAGAGATTGCCAAAAACCCGAGTCTAAAAGATCGTGACATATTAGAAGCCAAACGCGCTTGTGAACTCTTAAAAGACAAACCCTTTGCGCTACTCAATTATCTTGAAGGTACCCGCTTCACGCCTGCTAAGCGTGATGCTCAAAAATCACCTTACAAAAACCTACTTCGCCCAAAAGCGGGGGGTATTTCTTTGGCGATTCAGGCGTTAGGCCCTCAAATTGATGGCATCTTGGACATGACAATTGTTTATCCTGATGGTAGCCCCTCTTATGCAGACTTGTGGAAAGGCAACGTCAAACGCCTTGGGGTACATGTGCAGCGCATCGATATCCCCCAAGCTTTATTTACCGCCATTGAAGAGGGTGATTATAATAACGATAAGGCCATGCGCGAGACCATGTACACGTGGTTGGATGAGATTTGGCGCAATAAAGATGAGCAAATCTCACGCATGAAAGCGGATTTTATTGATAATCCCAAGTCAGTAGAGTCAGTAGAAAAGGCAGCAAGCTAATCGGCTATTAGCGGTTATCAGTGTACTCATCTCATAATAAGGGTGACACTTAGCGTAAGTTATGGAATGATATTGCAGGACGATTCAACCTAGAGGCATCCCCCCTGCATGACTGATTTAAAAAACGACGCCAACTTGTCACCCACTGACTCTATGAGACCCTCTACTGAGCCTGTCTCCCCTTTAAAAGGTAAGACAGCCACCAAGCTGGCGCTGCTGTATGACATCGCTATGCTGGTCGTTATCATTATTGACTTAGCCATCATCAGCCTAGATTTGCTGCTTATGAGTAAGTTTGCCGCTCAAGTGGCTGAATGGCTCAGTTTATCTGAATCTTTAGGCATCTATGTCGATAACATCCACCATCCACTCAGGGTTTTGGGTGGGTTTTTTACCATTTTTTTAATGGCAGAATTGGGGCTACGTTGGCTGTTGGCCATTATCAGCAAACAGTACACTCGGTGGTTCTTTTTTCCTTTCGCTCACTGGTATGAAGTACTTGGCTGTTTTCCCCAATTTCGGGCGTTACGTCTGCTGCGGGCATTTTTTATCGGGCGTAAGCTTTATCAGCTAGGCTATCAGGTTCTACCCAAAAAATGGATAGCCACCGGTAAGTTCTATTATGACGTGGTATTTGAAGAGCTCTCTGATCGAGTGATTTTGACCGCCACTGATAACTTGCGTCAACAGTTCGCTGACGAAAAAGCGCATCAGCGCTTTATCGAAGACACTCTAAATAAGAACCGGCCTCACATCCAGTCTATGCTTGCCTCTTTGCTCAAGCAGCAGTTGGCGCCGCAGCTACAACACATGGCACGCAGCCAAGCCACCCGCGAGTTGTCCGAGCAAGTGGGTATAGCCGTACAAGAGGCACTTAACAACACCCCTGAGCTGCGTCGTTATTTGCGCTTGATTCCTATTGCCGGCACCCTTATTGAAGGCCAGTTGCACAGTGTCAGCCAAAACATAGGTGAGAACATCACTCAAACCCTATTCACTCATTTAACTCAGCCGCATATTACTGAAGCCATTATCGATGAGGTGGCCCAAACTATCGCCTATATTGACCTCAGTAATCCTGAGCTAGATGCCTTACTATCAGGTATCATCAATGACGCTTTGAGCGCTTTTGAAGCTCAAGTAAAAGTACAACAATGGAAACACCAAGAATACTTGCATCTGTAGCCTATAATTATAATAATCGTAGGCTGACGCTCATAAAATCAGATCCAAGTTAACGCTCTTTATCCCCCCTATCTAAGCCGGCTTATAGGACAGAGCTTGTTTCACCAATAACCCTAATTAAAAAAACTTTGCTGTTTTGATCTTTAAGGATTTACTATGACCGCCGCCACTGAGGTTACCCCTGCATTAAAAATGTTTGGCAAAATGCTCACCTTTACCCGTATCAAGTTAGAAACCGATAATTTAACAGAAATTGAAGCTTATCTATCGGGCCAACTAAGTAATAAAGACAGTCAAATCCCAGTAATTATTGACAGTGATATTGAGCAAGATTTAGACGCTTTGGTTGAGCTATTTTGGTCTTGGGGACTTCAGCCTATTGGCGTGGTCACAGGGGTGTTAGATGACGCAGCCAAGGCCAAGCGCTTGGCAATCTTCCCAGGCGATGGGAAGCGTATTGAGCGCATCCGTCCAATCAAAAAGGCAGTGGTCAATGAACCGCAAGCAGCAGTAAATGCCACTCAGGCCACCCAGAACATGGATGGCTCACAGAGCATCAGTCCCACTCAAGGTCAAGATCTCGTCACTGAGCCTTCTGCCGATACTACATCGGCTACTATGCAAGCGGCCAATACTAACAGCGACATCATCTCCGAAAGCCATAGCGACTTTGGCAGTGTGGATGCCATGACCACCTTGTTTTATGATCAGATGCTGCGCTCAGGCCAAAGCATCAATCATGTGGGCGGCGACTTGGTATTGACCAACAGTGTTAATAACGGTGCTGAAGCCATTACCGACAACAGCTTACATGTCTATGGCCGAGCGCAAGGTCGCTTGGTAGCCGGTGCCACAGGGGACAAAGATGCACGTATCTTCTGTCAGCGCTTTAACCCCTCACTGGTATCTGTGGCTGGAACCTATTGCTTAAATGATAATATTCCTCAAGAGATGATTGATAAGCCGGTTCAAGTTAGATACGTTGAGGGACAAGGCTTGGTGTTTGAGATTATTACCGATAACTGATAACAGTGAATCAAACATCTGGGGCACAATCGGTTGAATACCGCTTGTGCCAATTTTAATCGATTATACCTAAAGCTTTGATAGCAAAAATTTACCTTTAATAGTAATAAAATAGAAATAAAACTCTGTATTAAACTTACACGTAATAAGCACTCAAAGCCTTTATAATCAAGCGAATGCTATGACTTTAAGGTTATCTGTGATAATCTAGAGCCACAAAATTTGACTTTTTGGTGCATTTGTATTTTGTGTTGTCGACTACAAAATGTCGCTCACAGGGTAAGTCAACACTGTCCCTAAAAAGTGCGCCTAATCTTATAACAGTTATGGGCACATTCTGCCCATTTTCATATTCATAGGAGTATGCCATAGTGGCAAAAATCGTTGTAATTACCTCAGGTAAAGGCGGTGTCGGAAAAACTACGACCAGTGCTTCATTTGCCGCAGGTCTAGCATTGCGGGGTTACAAAACTGTTGTCATCGACTTCGATGTGGGCTTACGTAACCTTGACTTACTTATGGGCTGCGAAAACCGTATCGTCTATGATTTCGTTGATGTTATCTCAGGCAATGCCCGTTTGTCACAAGCCTTGGTAAAAGACAAACAGCTAGAGAATCTGTACATCTTGCCTGCCAGCCAAACCCGTGACAAAGACGCCCTAACCGATGAAGGGGTGGCTGAAGTTATCGATGAGTTGTCTAAACAGTTTGACTATATTATCTGTGACTCTCCGGCCGGTATTGAGCGCGGTGCTCAGTTGGCCATGTATCATGCAGATGAAGCCATCATCGTCACCAACCCTGAAATCTCCTCTGTACGCGATTCGGACCGCATTATCGGTGTTCTGCAAAGCCGTACCAAAAAGGTAGAAGAAGGCACAGGTACCGTTCGTGAGCACTTGGTAATCAATCGCTATAATCCTGAACGTGCGGCTGCCAAAGAGATGATGGATATCGACACCATCTCTAATGACATCCTAAAAGTGCCTTTATTAGGTGTGGTGCCTGAGAGCAATAGTGTACTAGAAGCCTCAAACCATGGTGAACCAGTCATTCATAACCCAGACTCAATTGCGGGTCAATGCTATGAAGATATCGTGGCGCGTTTCTTAGGGGAAGAAAGACCATTACGTCACATTGATGTTAAGAAGAAGAGCTTCTTGCAACGCTGGTTTGGGGGTTAAGGATGTCAACACGAAAGAAAGGATTTTGGAGCGCTCTGTTTGGGACAGAAACCAAATCATCAGGCAGCGCCAATACAGCTACTGAGCGACTGAAAGTTATCGTTGCCAGTGAAAATCGTCTCAATTCACGCTTAACTGCTGACCGTATCGAGAAAATGAAACGTGAAATTCTTGAAGTGGTGAACAAGTACGTTAATGGGGTGCAAATCAACGATGTAAACATCAATCACCGTCATGAGGACAACCTTGACGTGTTAGAGATGAACATCAACTTACCTGACGCCAAATAATGGTGTTATTGAGGTATGACAGGTAATTTTTACTAAAAAGCCTTATCTCAAGCTATACCTAAAAAGCCGCCCTCAATGAGGGCGGCTATTTTAATTTTAGGCTGAAGCTATTTGATGCGCGCTAAGATATTGTCTTTTTTGATAAATTGATGCTGCAGCGCGGCTAAAATGTGTAATGCTGTGAACGCCAACAAGGCCGGCCAGAACACATCAGTATGTAATTCATTGATAAAGCGCGCCTGGCTGCGATCAGTGGTCAAAACACTGGGTAAATCAAATAAGCCAAACACCTCAATACCACGTCCCCCATACCAAGTCATCAAAATACCTGAAAGTGGCATAGCAAATAACAGCACATAAAGCACTAAATGGCTAATGTGTGACAACGCGGTCTGCCACTTTGGCATGACCACAGGCGCTGGTGTCGGACTAATCACCCTGACAATGACACGAAAAATCATCCAAAGCAGTAGGCTTAAGCCAAAGGATCTATGCAGGTCTATAAACGTATTGCCATCTGAGTTTTGATGTAAGGTAATCATCGCCCAAGTAATGACCAGTAATAAAGCACTGCCCCAATGAAACAGCTTAACGGCACGCGACCACATAGTGGGTCTTAAAGGGGTTACTGCATTTGTGTTAACAGACATAGGTTACCTATATTGAGTGGAACTCAAATCAATAAATACCAAAAAACGTTTAGATAATAACTGAGTATTATAAGGGACTGAACGCTATTATGGTAACCTGTGATTATTTTGAGTTATCGCATTTTTTTATGGGGGCAATTACTTTGTTTTATACAGCATCTTAGCAAGCTTGGCTAAGTCTGGTACCACAAAGACCTGTTGGTCTAGTATTACCTCTTGAAACACAAAGTTAGGCGCCGTACTGGCTGTGGATATAGGGCTGGTATCAAGGTCTTTGATATCCGATACTTGGATATAACGCTCGGTTAGCGCCCCCTCAATCAATAAGCCGAGCCGTTGTTGCTCACTACTGCCCTCTAAAATAACCATTGTTGTTGGGGCCGCATTGGTCAAGAGCAAAGAATATACAGCCAGCGGTTGCTGCTGCCATTCGTAACTGCTTACTCGCTCAGAACAGGCCATACTGTCCAAGATAAGTGCGCTCGGCACTATCCAGTCGGGCTGAGTGCCACGTGGAATGATAGTGATGTTTAGGCCACCTTGATTGAGCATTAATAGGGGGCTAATTTTCAGGGAGGATGGGCTGTTTTTCACGACTGCTGTGCCTTATTAAGAGAGTGTATGACATGAGGCTTGGCGACTACTGGGAGTGTTTGGTGATGAGCATTGCTGGTAGCTGCTGATTGTCTATCCCCTTTGCTTGGTCATCACTGATAAGTTAGCTGATGAGATTTTGAATAAGCGCCACCAGTTTCGCTTCTTGGAATGGCTTGCCCAGGTAGGCATTAACCCCTATTTTTAGCGCCCGCTGACGGTGCTTATCACCGCTACGCGAAGTAATCATAATGATTGGCATATGACTGATAGCCTGATTGTGACGCACATGGGTAGCCACCTCAAAGCCATCCATACGTGGCATCTCAATATCAAGTAGCATTAAATCAGGGCGCAAGGTTTGTAGCATCTCGACTGCCTCTACCCCGTCACGAGCAACATGAGCTTGATAACCCTGTCGCTGTAGCATGCGTGCGGTTACCTTGCGCACCGTTACCGAGTCATCAACAATCAAGATTTGTGGTTTAATGGATTTGGTAGCAGGCGCTGGATTTTGAATGACCCGCTCAGGTTGTGTACCGCCACTTAATCGACTCTGAGCACTTATGGGAAGCGATGCTTTACGTATCAAGGCCTGCACATCTAAAATAAGCATGACCGAGCCTTCAGCCGTAATGGTGGCAGCCGATAAGCCAGCGATGCTTGATAGCGGACGGCCTAATGGCTTAACCACCACCTCAGAGCGTGAGCCTATAATCTCATCGACATGTAGCGCAAAGCTTTGTCCAGCGTGATGTTTAATTAACAGCACCGGTAAGCTGTCTTGCGTATCGAATACTTTAACATCCACCGTCTCACCGGATAGCAGCTGGGTCAGATAGCGCACTCGATACGGTTTACCCCCCACATTAAGCTGTGCCGACTCATGACCGCCCACGGTATTTGGCGATCCATTTTGATTGCGATTACGCTTAGAATCATACAAACTGCGCAAACGTTGTGCCGCTATTCGCTCAATCCGTTCAATTTGTAATAAAGGCACGGCATAAGTTTGATCCCCTGCCCGAACCACCAGAGCCTCAATCACCGCAAGGGTCAGTGGTAATGTGAGGGTGAACTCTGTCCCTTGATTAGCACTGGAGTGCACGGTGACGTTACCCCCCAGCTGGCGTACTTCATTGAGCACCACATCCATGCCCACACCGCGCCCTGATATCTGCGTGAGGCTACTGGCGGTCGACAGCCCTGCATGGAAGATATACTGCATCACTTCCAGATCACTTAAGGTATTGTCTTGGGCAGCCATAAGCCTGCAAGCGATTGCTTTTTTACGCACAGAATTGACATCAATACCTTGACCGTCATCTTTAACACGAATGACAATTTCGCTGCCTTTTCGGCCCATCTCAATGATGATATGACCTGTGCGCGGTTTGCCTAACGCTTCGCGCTGATCTGGCGTCTCTAAGCCATGATCGATGGCGTTGCGAACCATATGCTCAAGTGGTGCAGTGAGACGCTCAAGCACAGTTCTATCTATCTCATCTATATCGGTGATGAGCTCAAGCTTGGCCTCTTTACCCACCTCATTTGCGGTCTGTCGAAGCGTACGCTGCAATCTGGGCAGTAGCCGCGAAAAAGGCACCATCCTTGAGCTCATCAGCCCCTCTTGCATCTGGGTCTGAGTCTGTGACAACTGCAGCAATAAGCTCTCCGTCTCACGGGTCTTGCTGCGCAAACTGGTTCTAATCTCCAATAAGTCTGACGCCGATTCGGACAAAGACTTGGACAACTGATTAAGCGCTGAGTACTGATCCATCTCAAGCGGATCAAAGCTTTGATCGGCTTGTAAGACGTGGTCCTCAATCTGAGAGCGTATCTGAGCCTCAAGCTCAATATCCATACGCCGCAACTGCTCTGCCAGACGCTGTACGGTAGACTCCATCTCACTTAACGTACCTGCCACGCTGCTCATATTGAGTTCAATACCTGAACGACGAATAGCCGACTCTGCCGATAAATCAATCATCTGCTCCATCAGCTTGGCAGGCACCCGAATCATCTCGTTGCTGCTATCTTGCGTCGCACCACTCTGAGATCTTAGCAAGCTAGGTGGCATCTGACTGATATCATGGGCACTCTGTTTGTGGTCAATGTTTTCAGTACTTTGAGCCTTTGGCGCCTTATTTTCAGCCATTATAGTAGCTTTAACAGAGACTTTATCATGGTCAGCCGCAGTATCCCCCTCTGTGTAAAGCTGAATCGGCTTAACATCAGACTCCGGTAGTCGCTTGCTACGTACTATGGTCTGCAGTTTGGCCACCAGCTCAGGCACAAAAAATGACTGCCCTTGACGCACCAAACTGTCTACTTGAGCGGATAAGGTATCTTGTACTGACTGCATCAGTGCCACCCAATTAGTATCAGGCACAATTTGCTGATCTAACAAATACTCGTATAACGTCTCCGCTTCATGTGTCAGCTCAGCTAAGCTATCTATACCAGCCATGCGTGCCCCACCTTTTAAGGTGTGTAGATAACGCAGCAAAACGTTAACCGGTGCTAAATCCGCTGGGTTTTGTTGCCATAAGCGCAACTGCTCTTGGCTATCTGTATCAAGCTGCTGTGCTTCTTCTATAAAGATGGCAAGCAGCTCAGCATCTGCCTCGGTGTTTTGTTGTTCGTTATCATCGCTTAAACCCTGTTTGCTTTTAGGGTCAGCACTGAATCGGTTTATCAAAGGTCGGCTGGCCTGAGCTTTATTTAACTCATCACCGAGCTGAGCCAATAATGTGTCATCCACTTTGAGCGTCATGCGACCTGCCAAAGCGTCAAATAAGCCAGTCAACTGCTCGTGCACGGCAATCAAAAGAGCAAGCCTTCGGCGGTCGTGCAGCCATTTTTGAGCAAGTTCAATGTCATTACTAAATGCTTGATATACCAACTGCAAACAATTTAGGACATTGATAAATTTGGCAGAATGACCCACACGTAAGCTCAGCTGCTTAATTTGCTGAAGCATATCGTCCACATAACCTTGAAGGCTTTGCTGCGATAAAGACTGCTCACTGCTTTGTTCAGCTTCATTATCCTCTATCGGCTCATTTGTTGTATGTGCCAACGGCAACAGACGCCATTCTGCATCTAATAGGTCATCGATGCCGTCAATCAGCTCAGCCACACTAAGAGCCACATGACTACCAATATCGCTATCTAGCTCTTTGACATCATCATGATGCTCAACTATTGGCTCATCTATTGGCTCATCTATTGGTGCATCTATCGGCGCATCTTTTAGGCCAACATGGTACTGGGTGTCATTATCGCGTGTCTGTTCTAAATACAGATGCAGATACTGCTGCTGTAAGTGACTTTTTATCAGTTCAATTGATTGCCTCAAGGTGTCCGCATAGCTTGGAGTGATCAGCTGATCGCTTTGTTGCAGCTGCTCTAGATCTTGCTCTACTGCGGCACTTAACTGGCTAATGGTGGTTAAAGATTGGCTACTGGCTGCCCCTCGCAAGGTATGGAAGGCGCGCAGCAGCTTGTCATCGACCTCAAAGCTTGATGAGTCTTGGTGTTGTGCCAGCATAGCGTCGATACTTTGCAGCAGTTCAGTGGCCTCTGCCATAAACACCTGCGCCAGCTCTGCCTCATCAATGGCATTATCTACACCGTTTCTAAGCGCAGTACTCTGTGCCGGTGCAGCGGCGTCTAAAGACAGCGGTAGGCGCTGAGGCAGATGAGCCTGGTTGTCATTTATAGCTTCGATAGCTTCAGAAAGCTGTGGCTGAAGCAGCTGCCAATCATCAGACTCTGTGTGTTTGTTGTTGGCATATAAGTTAGCAGCGGCTATCTGATCTACTATCTTTGAGGGATAAAGCGGCGGCTTGTCTGCAGAAGCAGGCTCAGCGAATATCGCTACCAGCGCTGGGTATTGTGCCACCACTTCTGTGAGTAACTGCCAGATGCCTGTCGTCGACTCAATACTGTCATCTAAGAGCCGATTAAGCATGTTTTCAATGGCCCAAGCCAGCTCAGCGATGGTATGTGCTCCAGCCATACGCCCCGACCCCTTTAGCGTATGAAAACCGCGGCGCACCTCACCGAGCTGCACTTTGTCCTGCAAGCGAGGTGTAAGCTGAGCCATTGCTTCGGTTATCGCTTGTAGCACCTCTTGTGCTTCCTCAACGAAGATTTGCTTTATTTCAACATCACAGTCGGGGTCATCGCTTGGCAAATGCACCTCATCGACAGCGCTTTTTAATAACTCAGATAGACCAGCGGCTTTAGTGCTGTGTAAAGATGCCAAAGATTGGCTGTGCTGAGTGCTTGAGTCAGGCTTAGTGGGGTAAGTTTTAGAATGGGACAGACGTTTGTAACCGCGCTTATCATAAAGCGCGCTGTCAGTGGCAAAGTCCATCTGTTTTGGCTGACTGCTCGTTAGGGTTTGATCTAAGCTCAGCTCAGTATCATAGCGGGCAGGCAGCGCAATAACTACCTGGTCGTCCTCAGTGCTGTTATTCTCTTGCTTAACCTGAGTTGGTTTAATATCGTGCTCAGGTTTGTGTTTGCTATTTTTTTTCAGATGGCCTTTTACAGCGCCTGTACTAAGCTGCTGTAAATGCTGTTCACATTGATGCAAAATATCAGGCTGATACGTACCAATTTCTACATAATAGCTCAGCTCTTGTAACAGCTGCTTACTGGCAGTAACCACCGAAGGCAATACTTGAGGGCTAAGCT
Organism: Psychrobacter sp. H7-1; assembly: GCF_904846585.1. NCBI lineage: Bacteria > Pseudomonadati > Pseudomonadota > Gammaproteobacteria > Moraxellales > Moraxellaceae > Psychrobacter > Psychrobacter sp. H7-1. Next base: position 14,243 of record NZ_CAJHBH010000027.1, on the reverse strand, counting down.
GTTGGGAGCTTACAGCACAAGTCGTGTTATAAATAGCCTGTGCCACATTCGCAAAATCAACCAAATCAGCACTGTGCAGCTTTTCAAAAACTTGCTGATAGCCGTGACAAATCTGCGCCAAGTTGTCAGCGGTGGCAGGCTGCTTAAGCTGTTTATTATGCAGTTCAAGCAGCTGCTGTTTTAGTAGCGGTAGCATCCAGCGGGCGGTGAATAAGGCATTTGGCTGATCGCTCATTATTTATCCTTTATCACCAGTTGGATCTTGCTCAAGCTTAAAGCCAGAAACTGATTTTTGTAACGAGGCGGCCATCTCATTGAGCTGACCCACAGAGCGGACAGTTGCACGTGTACCTGCAGTGGTCTTAGAGGTTATCTCTTGAATCACCCCCATGGTCTGTGAGATGTGACCGGCAGAGCTGGCCTGAGCTTTGGCCTCGTTAGAGATCTCTTGGATTAAAGAGGCCAAGCTGTTGGAGACAGTCTGCACCTCTTTTAGTGCCTCGCCTGCATCGGCTGCAAGCTTAGCCCCTTGCACCACCTCAGCGGTGGTGGACTCCATCGACATCACCGCCTCATTGGTATCGGCCTGAATGGTTTTTACCAAGGTGTCAATTTGCTTGGTGGCATTGGCTGAGCGCTCGGCTAGGCGTTGTACCTCATCAGCCACCACGGCAAAGCCTCGACCTGCTTCACCTGCCATCGACGCCTGAATGGCCGCATTAAGCGCTAAGATATTGGTTTGATCAGCAATGTCACTGATCAGACCCACAATCTCACCAATCTCTTGTGACGACTCACCCAAGCGCTTGATGCGCTTAGAGGTCTCTTGAATTTGCTCACGAATGGTGCTCATTCCATTGATTGAGCGTTGCACCACTTGCGCCCCATTATGGGCAATCTCTACCGAACGCTCTGCTACCGAAGTCGACTGCGAAGCATTGGAGGAAACCTGCTTGATAGATAGCACCATATCATTGATGGCTGAGGACACATCACCAATCTTTTGTGATTGCAGCTCAGAAGCTTGTGCCAGCTCAGTGACATTAAGCTGGGTATGGCTTGATGACTCAGCCACAGTAAAGGCGGTGCGGTTAATGGCTTGCACCAGATGACGCAACTGATCGATGGCGTAGTTCACTGAGTCAGCAATGGCCCCTGTAATGTCTTCTGACACTGTGGCACTGACTGTCAAATCCCCGTCAGCCACATGCTCAAGCTCATCAAGTAGACGCAAAATTGCCGCTTGGTTTTGCTCATTTTCTTGCTGTACTGCTCGTGCCCGCTCAAATTGCGCATCCATCTCATCACGCTGACGCAACGTTTCTTTTTCAATCAATAAACGCTGAGTGAGATTATTGGCTTGATACAAACGATACAGGGCATAAATGCTGCCAAGCAAACTGAGCAAAAACAACAACGCTGGAATAATAATTATCTTGCGTGACAATAAGCTGCGATCTACCTGCTGCAAGTTCTGCTGGGTTTGTGCGGCGAATAGGCTCACCTTATTAGCGCTTTGTTGTCGCTCAAGCGTAGGCATAGTACTCTGCTCATCACCTACCTCATCTTTTGCCTGACCACTATTAATCACAGACTCAACTTCAGGCTTAACCATTTGCCACTGCTGATTGAGGTTTTGATAAATACTTGGGTCATCTAAGGCGTAGGTCTGCACTTGATTTAATGCAGCTTGATAGGTGATTAGGTCATCGGGTAATTGCTGCTGAGCGCTCATGCCTTTTTGAGGAGGGGTTGAGAATATTGCCTGATTGACATGACGTACCAAGGTGCTTGAAGCCACCTCTAATTGATTAATGCTGCTGACATATCCTGCGACCTTGCTGATGCTAATGATCAGATAAATGATGCTTATAACGCCCAGCACCCCTAAGCCTAATAGGCCATAAATCCATTTTTTTTGAGGCTGAGCGGTATTGTGGGCAGGCCTTTTCGCTGCATCTTTCATTCATCGTTCCTTAAGGTTAATTCTTATTACTGCGCATTGGAGCCTTAGCATAAGGTATAGGGCATACAGCGTAGTTGATGGTCCCTCATGACTACTCTTAAAGCCTTAAAATTGGCTCAATCTTACTTTCAGAAAATTATAACTGTGTTGGTAAAAGCGCCTCTATTATTTAAAGGGATACTTCCAAAAACCTAGGATCGGCTAACAATAAGCTTGGCCTAAATATCGGCCAAGCCTCAAGCTCGGTATCGGTAACAAATTGACCATGGGTATAGGGTAAAAAAGGGGCGCCAGCTGGCAGGTGCTCAGGCAGGTAATGCTTAGGTAAGAAGTTTTTTATGTGCCATACGGTATCGACCAATAGCCCGACTGCTATGTCTTGCTGCTTAACTACCAGTACTTTACGACGGTTTAATTGTTCCGCTGTACCAGATAGGTTGACAAAGCTTGCCAAATCCACCAAGGGCAACAGTTGACCACGTATGTTGGCAATCCCTAACAGCCACGGCTTGCTCATAGGTACCTCCGTTAGGCTGTTAGGGAAGCTGATAACCTCGGTCACCTCACCAATGGGGGCCACAAAATTTAGCCCAGCCACACAAAATGCCACTCCCTGCCATGGGGTATCCATCCCTTGCTGACGCTCCACTTGGCGTGATTTGGCCATATGCTCTATGCGCAGTAACTCAATAAATCCCTTTAAAGCCACAATTGCTACCCTATGACCGAGTCGATGGTAGTCAGCAGTTCGGTCTCATTAACAGGCTTAGTTAGATAAGCCTTAGCGCCTTGTCTTTTGCCCCACACCCTATCGGTTTCTTGGTTTTTGGTGCTGATCATCACCACAGGAATATGACCTGTAGCCTCATTGCGAGTAATCTTACGTGTGGCCTGAAAGCCGTTCATTTCAGGCATAACAATATCCATTAAAATGGCATCGGGTAAGTGCATTTGCGCCATCTCAACCCCTTGTTGACCATCAGACGCTTCTATCACTTCGTAGTTATTTTTTATCAATAACTCCCGAAAACGAGCCATCTCAGATTGTGAGTCTTCTACCACCAAAACCTTGTGCATGTGTTGTCCTTACTATCGATTCCCTGCGTCTTTTATAAGCCCGGCTCTGTGCTTTGTATTTCCTAATTTTTGGGTACTACTTTTAGCATAAAACCAGCCGCTTAACGGTCGGCCTTGTGATGCTGCTGAATGGCCGTATATAGCTCATCTTTACTAAAGGGCTTGGTCAAATACTCATCTGCCCCCACAATGCGTCCGCGCGCTTTATCAAACAGACCATCTTTTGAGGACAACATAATCACTGGGGTATCGGCAAAGTCTTTGTTATTTTTTACAATGGCGCAGGTTTGATAACCATCTAAGCGCGGCATCATCACATCAATAAAGATAATCTCAGGCTTGTAGTCGGCTATCTTGGCCAAAGCCTCAAATCCATCTACTGCAGTGACCACATCACAGCCCACTCTTTGTAATAACATCTCGGCTGTACGTCGAATGGTTTTTGAATCATCAATCACCATCACCTTTAGCCCCTCAAAACTTATGTCCATTGCACCTACCCTATATGTAAAACGCTTTTTTTAAACAGTTTTTATCTTTATTGGTACGCTAATATGATATCCACTGCTTGTTTGATATGCGCTTTTGCCGCTTATCTAAGCCTTTAGTTATCTGATTTACTCACAGTTACCCTCACAGTTACTCCTGTCATTTTTAGCATAAAAATACAGGGTTTACTACTTGTTTCCCCATAGACACTCAAAGTTTTTAATGACAACCCTCTCTAAGCAGTTAATTTAATCACATTAATCACTGTCAATCCGCTTTATACTGTACTTAGCTTATCTCTATTAGGCCATATAGATGGTGTATTATCAAACCCACTGTATATTTTTATTTGACAGTTGTGGCAATCCAGACAATTTAGGCTTAACAATCTGTGTGTAACAATAGCGAGAAAAAGTAACAAACTGTGTATTGTTATGATAGGCACACCTTAGGCATTATAGTTATAATAGTGCTTACTGGGCGTGCAACATTTATTTACACCGGCTCAATTGTTAATGGCATTTATAGCCCCATTAAGCCCTTAAGTTAAGCCATTTTATTACTTCGGCACTTAATTACTTAAGGTCATAAAAGATAGGCCCTAACTTAAAACAGCCGCCCAAGCTGTTAATAACCAATAATCATCACAAAATTAACAGCCAAGCCAGATGATTCAATTTTTATAATTTTTAAGGATAGTTATGAGCAAGCAAATACTCCTGATCGAAGATGATCCTGATTTAGCAGAATTAATTAGCGATTACTTGGCAATGAATTATTATGAGGTGCACCATGCGCCCACAGGTCAAGAAGGTCTTGATATTCTTGATGCCAAAGAACGCGCCATCGACTTAATTATCCTAGACTTAATGCTACCGGATATGGATGGCATGCAGGTTTGCCAAAAAATCCGTGGCGGTAAAAATAGCCAAACCAATAAAGTGCCTATCGTTATGTTGACCGCCAAAGGCGATACGACCGACCGAGTACTGGGTCTGGAGATGGGCGCAGACGATTATATTTCAAAGCCATTCGAACCTCGTGAGCTGTTGGCTCGTATTCGTGCCGTACTGCGTCGCCATGAGCAGCCAAATCAAGCCGACAGCCAGTCTGACAGCTTAACGTTTGGCCGCTTAAGCGTATTCCCTGATAGTCATGAAGTCACCATTGATGACAAGCCTGTGCGTTTAACCACCCATCAATTCCAGTTGCTCCACTACTTCGCCACCCATGCAGGCAAGGTATTAAACCGTGAGCAGTTGTGGCAAGCCATGCCCAATGATGATAGCTCAGATAACATTGATCGCGCAATTGACGTGCACATCTCAAGACTGCGTGCATTAATTGAAGACAACCCACGTCAGCCTAAACGCATCATTACTGTGCGCGGTGTCGGCTATCAATTTGCTACCGATCAAGTTTAATTCGGTTCGATATTCTACAATTGATATTCTACGGTTGATATCTACCATCCATTGAGGGTCTAAGCAAAACCGGTTGGCTTAGACCCTCAATTACTCTCATCTAGATTAGATAAGCTTATGCCCCGACTGCCTCGATTTGGTTTTACCTCTGTTTTTAATAAGCTATTTACCAGTGTGGTGTTGACGCTGGTTTTTTTTGCGGCGGCCATGATTACTTTGATGAACATGGTGCACAACAACTCTGCAGATGCAAGATGGGAGGTACTGGCAAAACAAATTGTCAGCCAAGTTGACCCGTTTATTGACGAATTAGACAATGCCACTACCATGAACGAGCTGTTACAGGCCCGATTTATGCTGGCTGTCATAAAAAAAAGCTTCGATGTTTTTGATGAATCCCTACAAGCCAAAATGGGGCTTTATGACCGCAAGGGTCATTTGTTAATTCAAACTGACGATAGCGACTTGCCCAAGACCCTACCCGAGGACCCCTCGTTAATCTCGCGTATGCTACCGGCTTTTTTCTCCTCGGATCAGGTGAACGTGCAGGCCATGAGTGATCGTGGCTATACCTTGCTGTATGAGCCACGCAATCCCCCAAAACGCTCTGAATTATGGGCGGTACTTAATATATTCACCGGTACTTTGGCCTTAATTGGTCTGATGTCGGCCGTGCTGTGGTGGATTGCGCACTCTATGACCTGGCGCATTAATCAGATGAGCAAACAGATGGCTCAGCTTGGTGAGGGTAATTTTAGTGTGCGAGTGCCTGCCAAAGGGACGGATGAGATTGCCAGTCTGGCACGCGGCTTCAACCAAGCAGCACAAAAAATTGAGCAGCTTATCAATGCCAATAATCTATTGCTGGCGCATGCTTCACATGAGCTACGCACGCCCATTACTCGTATTCGCCTGCAGATTGAGATGATGGAGATGCTGTCTAATGAGATGTCCGAGGGCACCAAAGCCAAGTTCCATAAACGGGCACAAGCTGTCAATCGTGACCTCACTGGCCTCAATGACTTGGTGGAGAGTATCTTACTGGTGAGCCGTTTAGATGCCGGTCACGCTGCCCAAGCAAATGAACGCTTTGACTTTTTTGAACTGGTCAATCAAGAGTGCCAGCATTACCCTGAGGCCACTTTATACGGCAAATCTTTGGTAATTGAAGGTCAGCCTAAGTTGCTGATTCATTTGATACGCAATCTTTTAAATAATGCCCTTATCCATGGTCAGCCGCCCATTGAAGTGCATGTTTACGGCGTGGTCAATCAAAAAGATGCGCTGTATCCGCCCAAACAGCTGCTGGATCAAATTGCGCTATCACATGCTGAAGATGAGCTAGAAGTGGTAGAGGAATTAGCTGAATACGAGAGTGAGGCGAATTTACCAGCGCTCGGCACAGAGCTGGCAAGTGAGGAGGTAGATCAATCGCCTGAGCAAGATGAGGATGAGCACCAAAGCCTAATCTCTGACGCTCAAGAGGTCGCCGATGACCAAAGCGCAGACAGCACACCCAATACAGTCGCTGCTAAAGAGGCAGATGAGGGTAAAGATAAGGCCGACAAGCTCAAAAAAGTCGATAAAAAAGCAAAATCTGAGAGATCTAAGCTCAATGACATGAGCTTTGCCAAACGCTTACGCCGGCCAAAAGCTGAGCCCATTGCCCAGCCCAACTATGTGGTATTGGCGGTGATAGACCAAGGTAAGGGCATTCCAGTTGATAAGCGTGAGGAAATATTTAGTCCCTTTGTGCGGCTACAGCAGCAAAAGAAAGGGTCAGGACTAGGTCTGTCCTTGGTGGCACAAATTGTAGAGGCACATAATGGCCGCATCCGCACCGATACCTATAATGGTCGTACCCGCTTTATCGTGCTGTTACCAGTCAATGATAAGGTGACGGTGGAGAAACCGAGTTTTTCTTAATAAAAAATGCCCCTGCTATTACCTCACGTAAGCTTACGGATCACCTGAGGGACACGGACGGTGATACGACTCGCTGCTACTCTACTGGGGTAATTGTCATTAGAAGAGCGAGGCCAATCTGCACTCTAGTCGGCAAAAAATATCTGTTTGGCCAATCTAAAAGTGTTGCAGTGGGCCTCTACCACCTGTTCCACCTCTTCTGAATATCCGCCGCCCATGACAATGGCTATTGGGATATGATGCGCTTTGGCCTGAGTTAGCACAAACTCATCACGTGCTTTGCAGCCCTCTAAACTTAGGGCCAGTTTACCCAGCTTATCACTGGCCAGCACATCGACCGCTGATTGATAAAAAATTAAATCAGGCTCATGCTCTGCAATTAACTTAGGCAAGGTGTCTTTTAACAGAGTCAGATAAGTGGCGTCATCGGTATCATTAGGCAAATCTATGTCTAAATCTGAGGGCGGCTTACGAAATGGGTAGTTTTTTTCACCGTGCATACTAAACACAAATACCCGAGGCTCATTGGCCATAATACTGGCATTGCCATTGCCTTGGTGCACATCTAAATCCACAATCAAGATTTTGCTTGCCTGCCCTCGCGAGAGCAACAAATTACTGGCAATACACACATCATTGAACACACAAAACCCCTCACCATGATCGGCAAAGGCGTGGTGTGTACCACCTGCGACATTAAGAGACACCCCGTACTGCTTGGCGTACAAGGCACACTCATAAGTGGCATGGGCAATATAACGCCCCCGCTCAACCAACTGAGGTGTCATCTCAAAGCCGATAGCACGGGCTTCTTTGCGTGGTAAGGTTTGGGTTTTTAATTTATCCCAATACTCAGGAGTATGGGTGGTTAGAATCTCTGCCTCGCTGACCTTGTCCGGTGCAAAAAAGTTGTCCTGAGTCAGTGTGCCTTCTGCAAGTAAACGCTCAGGTATCAGCCGATATTTTTGCATCGGGAAACGGTGTTTTTCGGGCACGTCATATAAGTAAATGGGTGAAAAAGCAATTTTTAACATAACCGTATAATCATAATATCTAAGCTACTGCGTCACTCGGGTAGGCAAAAAGAAGGTTTTATCCATCTGCGCCTTGTGCAGCTCTTGTAATATGGTGGATAACTCAAAGTCTTCAGGATTACTGGCCAATAAGTCACTAAATAAGGGAGAGAAAGAAGCCGTCATTGCCATCACCCCTTTGAGCAAGTAACTGATGACTGTAGGTGGTACGATACCACCGCTGGCATTGATAATCGGCTCTAAATCTAACGAGTTTTTAAAGCGGATCTCGCCATCTCGAATATCAATCTCTACGCAGCCGAGCATCATATCGTAGTTCAGCTGAGTGGCCAGTGCCAGGCCTGCTTCTAAGTGGGTTTCAGGTAAGCTAAATGGCAACACACCATACATGGCCACCAGCTGGGTGTGCTCATGGACTCGTATCACACAGCCCCACTCTACTTCATTGGCATCAGGTGTGCTGCCTGTGCCAGGTCGTCTTTGCCCCTCACTGCTCTGATCAGCATCAATATCATAGTCACCCATGGTGTCATTATAGTAGCGCATTGCCATAGAAATATGGTGCACGTTTCGTTTAGTAATGCTGCCTTGGTATTTTTGGGTCTGGTTGCCGGAGGGAGTATCTGCCGTCTCTTCACTTGAGTCGTTAACCTCACTGCTTTCGACCGGATCATGATAATAGTAGTTTAAATCGCTGGCTTCCAAAAAATCCAAAATACTATCGGTAATGGGGTTTTGCGAATACTGAAAAGAAGCGGTGCGCATTTTCATGTTATCGGCATTATCTAGATTAGATAAGCTGATAAATTTGGCAGGCGCTTCATCCACTGCTGCGGCATCGATACTGTCCTCATCAGAAAAATAACTGGTGCTTTCGTAGCCACTGGGGGCCATCTTATGCGCATCACTGGTGCCAGGCTGCTGTGTGCGACTTTTTTGATAATCGTATCGCTCGCGTTTAGGTGGCTGTGCTTGCATCACATCTGCTGTTAGCCGCTCAGGTGAGGCTTGCTGGTCGAGCTCAAAAGCTGACGTAAGCTCCTGATGCTCAGCATTAGACATCTGTGTTGGCTCACGCGTCTGACTCAATGGCGGCGTGGCCGAAGACTCAGAGAAACGGTGCGCTGTGGTCAACGTCTCGGCCTCACTTTTTATGATATCGGACTTTGCCGTTATTAAATATTTTAATCGTTGCCAAAAAGATGGCTTTTTTTGTGAGCTCATAATAGGGACAATACGTTAGTTGTGGGTCGAGGTTTGATATACTATGCACTATAATCTGTATCAGGCGATGGCCTATTAAAGCTATATGACGGCTAGGCGCTCCGATTGCAATAGCCTGAGCGCCACAAACACGGACATAAATGCCAACAGCTTTACAGTTAATATCTCTATATTAAAGCACAATCACCTCACACTGCGCTAAAAACGCACATGGAGGCGAGTTTATTTGTAACTTGGACCGCTTGTGTCGTCAAAAGTATGGCGGCAAATGCAGTATAAGGTCCATTACGCGGCATAAATCACAAGGGATACCCTAAACTCACACTAATGCGTAAGCTTAGTTGTCTGTCCACCTTTTTATACATCAGGCCACCATGCACCCCACAACCTCGACACATTCAGCTCATATAAATGCCTCTGATAGCCCCTCTACACCGGTGCTGGTCTTACAAGACCTTACCGTACAGCGTGGCGACTTTCCACTGTGTGAAGGGGTGATGCTGCAGCTGTATACTGGCGATATTTGCCATCTTATTGGTGCCAACGGTACCGGCAAAACCACGCTATTGATGCAATTGGCCGGACTATTACCGCTGCTTGAAGGCAAGGTGCTGTATCAAGGCCAAAGCAGCTTACCGATAGCGCCTGTCTATGTTTCACATCAATTGGGTATCCATCCAAGCCTCACCGTTAAGCAAAACCTTAGTTTTTTATTGAACCTGTATGGTATTGAGCCAAGCAATGCTCAAATTGAAGCAGCACTGGACTGGGTCGGACTGTCAGGGTTTGAGAACATGGGTAGCAATCAGCTCTCAGCGGGTCAAACCCGCCGTGTTACCTTAGCGCGTTTGTACCTGATGACGCCACAGCACACGCCTTTGTGGCTATTAGATGAGCCGTTTACGGCATTGGATGTGGCCATGGTGGCACGGTTGCAGCAGCAATTAAACAGTTTTGTGAACGCAGGCGGTGCGGTATTAATGACCAGTCACCAGCCGGTAGAGGTCGCCAATAAGCAGCTGGATTTATCTGGTTACCTGCCCTCTTATTCAGGCAGTGATGATTTAGACAGTGATGACAATTTTGCGTCATATGCTTATGATGACGATCACTATGACCCTAATAATCAGGGAACACTATGAGCCACAACCCATTAAACCCAAACCAAGCAACTTCTGTTGGTATCAGCACTGCTCGACTATGGCGCCGTGAATGGCAGGTCAAGCAGCAAGGCGCCGTTCAATGGCTGTATCCTTTGGTGTTGTTTTTGGTGATTATCACCTTATTTCCACTGGCAGTCGGCAGCGAGCCACAATTACTGCACCGACTAGGCGTGCCGGCTGTATGGATAGCGGCTCTGCTGTCGTTGGTGATGGGCGTAGATGATTTGTTTAAGCCGGCAATGGACAATGGTACCTTAGCACAGCTGATTGTCTCTAAGACCTCATTACCGCTTTGGGTGCTTATTCGTCTTAGCATTCACTGGATATTTAGCAGCGGCTTTGTGGCACTTTTAAGCCTACTGGCGATACTGTTATTTGGATTATCTTGGGAAGAAGCGGGTGCACTTTTGGCCTCTATTGTCGTGGGTAGCCCCATGCTGCTTATGCTATCGGCCATCGCCAGCAGCCTGACCTTATCTTTAAAAAATGGCGCAGTTTTGGTGCCTTTAATTGCCTTGCCGATGCAGTTGCCGGTGCTGATATTTGCCACAGGAGCGGTTGACTTGTACGCGACAGGCCTCAATGGTCTGCCCATATTGGCCTTATTGGCAGCCGGTAGTATCTTATCGATCCTCATTACACCTTGGGTGATTGCTATGACTCTGAAGATGGCATGGCTTAACTGAGGCCAATATTTGCTATAATAGTTAAACATTAGATAAAGTATTCATTGTAGTAGGCACTACGGCAGGCGAGCCCCTTTATATCAGGAATCCATGGCTTAACTTACCGAGCGCCTCACTGACTCGTGTGTGGGACTGTTTGCCCACACTTCCTTGCTCACACTGTGGCTTACAAGGTCGTTTTATTATGCCAAACGCTAATTTATCACCTCAAAACCCGGGCTTTTTTTCACGCCTATGGCAGGGCTTTTTGGCCACTGTTGGTACCCGTGAATTCTTTCGTATCTTCACGCCTTGGGTAAAGTGGCTGGCGGCATTGGCCACTATTATGTTGGTAGTCGGCAGTGTTTGGGGACTGGCCTTTGCGCCACCTGATTATCTACAAGGCAACAGCTATCGCATTATTTTTATCCATGTGCCTGCTGCCGGTATCGCCTTATCTATTTATTTTGCGCTTGCGGTACTGGGCGTGATATTTTTGGTGTGGCGTATTAAGACCGCCAACCTAGTGGCTCAAGCAATCGCCCCCATCGGATTTATGCTGTGTGTTTTAAGTTTAATAACAGGATCAATTTGGGCCAAGCCGACCTGGGGTACTTTTTGGGTATGGGATGCTCGCCTGACCTCAATGCTGATTTTAGCGTTTTTATACGCAGGTGTGATGGCGCTATTTGCCGCCTTTGAGCATTCACCAAACCGCGGTAAAGCTGCTGCTATTTTATCGATTGTGGGTGCAGTTAACCTACCCATTATCAAGTACTCAGTAAACTGGTGGAACACCCTACACCAAGGCTCTACCATTACCCTCACTGAAGCACCAAAGATGTCATTAGATATGTTGGCGCCTTTACTATTGATGATTATTGGTAGCTACCTGTTGGTGGCCGCCTTAGCCATTTATCGCACCAACACCCTTATCCTACGCCGCGATCAAAATAAGGCTTGGGTCAAAGAATATGTGCGTGACGCCAAATAAAGGAGCGACTTATGCAGCCGTATTTTTATAGCTTTCAAGAGTTTTTGGCCATGGGTAAGCATGGTATGTATGTCTGGAGCACCTGGGGTCTTACCTTAATTGTGGTACTGGGCTTTGTCTTATATAGTGTGCACCAACGTCGCCAACTGGTCAAAGATCTAAAAATCCAGCATACCCGTCAACAGCAGCGCAAGCAAGCTCAGCGCCGCCCGTAAGCAATACTCTATCTGACTAAATTAGGCCTGTTTTTTGGCGCATGTTTTTATAATGGCTCAAAAACAGAACCCAACTTTTGCAACAACACTCAATGATTTGAGCGTATTAAATAAAAGGCAATCTTATGAATGCTGTACGTCGTAAAAAACTGATATGGGTCGCGGCTACTTTAGCAGGCGCTATTATTGCCGTGCTATTGGTCATCTACGCCATTGGGCAGCAGACTGACTATTACTTTGACCCGACTGCTATTGCTGCTGGGGACGCACCTCAGAATAAACGCATTCGTGCAGGCGGTATGGTGGTGAAAGACAGTGTGCGTCGTGACCCTAACGATGACTTGAAAGTACAGTTTGAGATCACTGACTTTAATGCCACCGTGCCTGTCAGCTATCAGGGCATCTTACCGGATTTATTTGCAGAAAACTCCGGCGTTGTTGCCACAGGAGAGATGCAAGGCAAGGTGTTCGTTGCCAGCGAAGTATTGGCCAAGCACGATGAGAACTATATGCCTCCTGAAGTTGCCGCCTCGTTAAAAGAAGACCATGCTGCCAAAGGGGTTACGCCCACCTCAGAGCAGTTTAGTCCCGCCATTCCAGTCAAACAAACAGCGGGCGAAGGTAACCACACCACAAGCACCTTACAAGAGTAATGCGGCCATCTGCTAAGGGCAGATAACTTATCCCAAAAAAAGGCGGAGATAGCAATTATCTCCGCCTTTTTTAATCGCTCATTTTAGACACCTTAATCTTGGCGTAACCAGCGTAGCCAAACTTCATGGCCAATAAAGAACAGCACTGCTAAGAAAAATGGCAGAAGGTAATACAGCAGTCTAAACACCAGCAATACAGCCAGTAGATAGGTCTTATCGACTGTGGGCAAAGAGGCCATCATGGTCAATTCAAAAACACCAAGTCCACCAGGCACATGACTTAAGATTGCCAAAATCATCGACTGGATAAAAGCTGAAAACACGGTGAAATAGCCAACACCAGCATCATGCGGCAATAATAAATACAGCACAAAAGCCACACTGGCTAAGTCCACAATAGAGATGATAATCTGCTTAATCATCATCGTCGCAGGCGGTAAATCAAAGCGCCAACCTTTTACCTGAATATGGCGGCCTTGTCTGCCCGACCAAGCTATTAGACCAGCTACCATGGCAAGTAGGCCCAAGCCCAAACTACGAATCACCGACGCATTGCGCAAAAAATCAGGGATATCAATAGAGACTTCTGCCAACTGCAAGTCGAGCTGATTCATCATAGTGACCGTGGCTTCTGGGTTAAATGCCAAGGACAAAGATACCAAGGTAGTAATACCAAAGGTAAAAGCCATGGATACCAACCACACCACATTGGCGATATTTTCAGGGCGTATCTTATTGACCCCATACATCCTAAAACGGACACCAGAGGCGGACAAAATGGCCAGCCCTATGGTGTGACCGATCGCATAAGCCGTAAACGAGGTAAACGCCACCTTTTTAAACGGTAGAGCGATATTCATGTGTTTAAAGGCGATGGTGTCATATAGAGTAAGCACCAAATAGCCAAAGGCAACCACCAATAATGCCCAAAAGATATCTAAATTGGGGATTTGTTCAATGGCTAAAAAAATCTCGGAGAGGCTAATGCTGTGGGTGATGGTGTATAGGGTTTTTATGGCAAGTACGAATATAACCAATGCCAATAAAAAAAGCACACCTCTAAGCAAGATGGCTTTTGGATTTATGACGGTTTTTAGGTTAATAGACATACAGGCACTTTATCAAGACGCTATAAATTCAAAGAAGATTACCGCTGTGAATAACAGACTGATAATTATAGTGCATATAATAACAGTCTGAGCCCTCAGTTTGTGTATTAATGCGATTTAGCGGGCATTTTAGGCACAAATTTTTTTTACTTAAAGTAGCGATTAAATAACGGACACAAAAAAACGAGCCAAAGGCTCGTTTTTTTTGATTCATCTAAAGTAATGAGTGTTTAATGATCACCACTTTAAATCATCATCGCTAATTAGATAGCTGTGATACCGTGGGCTTGTGGGCCTTTAGCAC